>NZ_JBVCWP010000177.1:0-7920 GCF_057460485.1 Boseongicola sp. | reverse complement strand
CGCGGTACCCCGAAATATAACCTGCGGTATCAAGGCCGTCAGCTTCGTCGCGTGCCTGCTGCATCAGCATGAGACGCACCAAGGCCTGCGAGCCATTGAGCAAAACGGCCTCTTTTGAAAGGTCGTATTTGTCGTGCAAGGTGATGGTGTGCCGACTCATGAGTGCCTCCCGTGTGCTGGTCAAGTATAGGTCAAACACTCTGACCTACAAATGAAACCTTTGTCATGTCGGCATTTGCATTTGTAGCGGGCCTGCGGGTAAGCAGTTGCAACCTGTTACCGCCACCACCGACAGAAAGCTCTGATATGGACTGGGACAAGCTGCGAATATTTCACGCCGTGGCCGATGCGGGAAGTCTGACCCACGCGGGCGACGTTCTGCACTTGAGCCAATCTGCCGTTTCACGGCAAATACGGGCGTTGGAAGAAAGCCTGAACACGACGCTTTTTCACCGACACGCGCGGGGGCTGATCCTGACCGAGCAGGGCGAATTACTGTTTGATGCGGCGTCAGCGATGTCACGACGCCTGGACACGGCCGAAGCCCGCATCCGCGACAGCGAGGAAGAAGTCTTCGGCGAATTACGGGTTACGACAACGATCGGGTTCGGCTCGCTTTGGTTGGCGCCGCGACTGTCCAAACTTTATGACAAGTACCCAGAGCTGAATATCGACCTGATGTTGGACGAGCGCGTGCTGGATTTGCCTATGCGCGAGGCAGATGTGGCTATACGGATGAAGGAGCCAAGCCAGGCCGACCTGATCCGTCGTAGATTGATGACCGTTCATATGCGGCTTTATGCGACGCCTGAGTATCTTGCGCGCCGAGGCGTGCCGGAGACGCTGGATGATCTGAAAAAACACCGACTGATTTATCTCAACACGCAAGCGACGCAAGTGATTGCGGGCGCAAGTCTTGTGAAAGAGTTGTTGACCCATGATGTCACTTCGCGGCTGACCGTGAACAACTATTTTGGCGTGTTGCAGGCGATGCGGTCAAATCTGGGCATAGGCATTCTGCCGGATTATGTGGTGGAAGATATTCAGGATGCTCAACGCGTTCTGCCCGAAGTGGAAAGCAATGAAATCCCTGTGTTTCTGGCCTATCCTGAAGAATTGCGGCAGTCACGCCGGATCGCGGCGTTTCGTGACTTTGTGACGGAAGAGATCATCGCACAACGCAAACGCATCAAGGCCGCAGCGCTTCAGCACGACGCGTGATTGTTTGCCATGCGCCTACTGCATAGCCGGTTTGCTTACCAAATGGTCAGAAAATTCTTGATTGGGGCGCTTTGGGTGCCTAAGTCCTTGTTGAACGAGGTGGCTTTGCCACTGTAGTTTACCTCCCTGTTAGACTGGCCGGGCTTTGCGCCCGGTCTTTTTTTTCGCCCCGCCCTGGCGTTTCGCTTTGAGCCGATCTACTCAACGTGCTACGCGGCGGTAATATGTGGGATATCTTTCTAAAAACATTGCCGTTTTTCGCAATTATCGCGCTTGGCTACGCAAGTGGCCGCACGCGTTTTTTCACCGAAGAGGCGACGGCCTATCTGACGAAATTCGTGTTCTATTTCGCGCTTTCGGCCATGCTTTTTGGCTTTACTGCGAATCTGTCAATTGCCGAGATTATCGACTGGACCTTCGTCACCGCTTATTTATCGGCCTCTTTGCTGGTCTATTCGCTGGTCACTTTCGTGGCAGTGATCCGAAAGCGCCCCGTCGCAGAGGCGGCTTTCGAGGCGCAGTGCGGGGTCATTGGCAACGTTGGTTTCTTAGGCGTGCCAATGCTAACGTTGTTGCTTGGGGCCGAGGCCGTCGGGCCGGTTATTCTGGTCTTAGCGGTCGATCTGATCTTCTTTGGTAGCCTGATTGTGATCCTGATAACCGGATCGAGAGATGGGCGTATGTCAATCGGTGTCCTGCGCACTGTGGCGTTGGGTCTGTTGAAAAACCCGATGATCGTTTCGATCACGCTTGGGTTGCTTTGGTCGGCACTTAGCATTCCGATCCCGGCCCCGGTGGGCGAGTTTCTGACTTTGCTTGGTGCGGCAGCAACCCCCGGCGCTCTTTTCGCAATCGGTGCGAGCCTGGCAAGCAAGTCGGCCGAACGCTTGTCGGTGGCGGGGTGGCTGTCGTTTGCTAAACTGGTGCTCCATCCGGGTGCTGTGGCGATCGCGGCGTTGTTTATCTGGCCGGTTGATCCCTATGCAGCGGGTGTGATGATCGCCGCGGCCGCCCTTCCGGTGGCGGGCAATGTCTATATTCTGGCGCAGCATTATGGCGTTGCGCCAACGCGGGTGTCGGCTTCGATACTGATTTCGACGGCGGCCTCAATTGTGACGGTGTCGGCGGTGATTGCTTGGATCAGCGCAAGCTAAAGGAAGGATGGATATGATGGAAACGCTGTCTGAAAATCGGTGTTTTGGCGGTGTGCAGGGGGTCTATTCTCATACGTCACGTGCAACGACCGGCACAATGACTTTTGGGTTGTTTGTGCCAGAGGAGGCAGCCGATAGGCCGGTGCCGGTCCTTTGGTATCTGTCCGGTCTGACTTGCACCCACGAGAACGCGATGGTGAAGTCTGGCGCGCAGGCTTGGGCGGCCGAGCACGGAGTGGCGATTGTATTTCCGGACACGTCACCGCGCGGTGAAGATGTCGCCAATCATGACGATTATGATCTCGGACAGGGTGCCGGGTTTTACATCGATGCTACCGAAGCGCCTTGGGCCTCACATTTTAGCATGCAGACCTATGTGCTTGAGGATTTGCCGGCGCTGATATTCGACGCATTTCCGCTGGACCGCGACCGTCAGGCAATCACAGGCCATTCAATGGGTGGCCACGGTGCGTTGACGCTTGCGGCGAAGTCGCCAGGAAGATTCCGATCTGTGTCGGCGTTCTCTCCTATCTGCAATCCAACCGTGAGCGATTGGGGCAAAAAGCAGTTTGAAGCCTATCTTGGTAGCGTCGAGGCGGGGGCTGCGCATGATGCGACAACGCTTGCCGAAGGCGGTGCTTTTGACGGCCTGCCAGTGCTGATTGATACGGGAACAGACGATCAGTTTGGTCATTTGTTGAAGACCGAATGCCTGGCCGAAGCGTTGATGCGGCGGCGCACGGAAGCCACGGTGCGGATGCAAAAGGGTTATGATCACTCGTATTTCTTTGTGTCGACCTTCATGGAGGAACACCTTGCGTTTCATGGGGAAGCACTTTGGCGATAATTTACGTCGATGCAGACGCCTGCCCGGTCAAAGCCCAAGTTGAAGCGGTAGCAACGCGGCGCAAGGTCGAAGTGAAGATGGTCGCCAATGGCGGGCTTCGCCCTTCCACCAATCCATTGGTTGAAATGGTTTATGTCGCAGATGGCCCGGATGTTGCTGACATCTGGATCGCTGAGCGAGTGGGCCCCGGAGATGTGGTGATTACCAGCGACATTCCCTTGGCCGCGCGCGCGGTTGAAGCGGGTGCGCTTGTCTTAAAGC
Source organism: Boseongicola sp. (assembly GCF_057460485.1). Classification (NCBI taxonomy): domain Bacteria; kingdom Pseudomonadati; phylum Pseudomonadota; class Alphaproteobacteria; order Rhodobacterales; family Paracoccaceae; genus Boseongicola; species Boseongicola sp. Next base: position 4,437 of record NZ_JBVCWP010000177.1, on the reverse strand, counting down.
CCAATGGCGAGCGGTTGACCGCTACCAATGTCGGAAATGCACTGGCGATGCGCGATCTTGCGGCTGATCTGCGCGCCGCGGATCCGTTCCGCCAAGGCGGCGGCAAAGGCTTTACAAAGGCAGATCGGTCGCGTTTTCTCGACGCACTGGAGCATGCCCTGCGATAACGCGCGTCGCGCTCCTTATTTCTGGTTTGATATGTCATTGACCGACGCAGAACGGACAACCTTCACTGGCGCCTATTGGGCGCTTGCCGCTGTCACGGCGTTTTCAGTGAATGACGTGATAATTAAGTTCCTGTCCGGGGATTATCCGTTGTATCAGGTGATGTTCCTGCGTTCGACCGTGGGGCTTTTGTTTGTGCTGGCCGTTTTGGTGCCTCTCACCGGAACTATGGCGATGCTAAAGACTCACAAACTAAAAACACACCTATTGCGCGGGCTTTGCGTCGTCTTTGCGAACTTCTGCTTTTTTCTGGCACTGGCGGCCCTGCCCCTTGCTGATGCCGTGGCGATCTTCTTTGTGAGCCCGCTTTTGATCTCGGTCTTTTCGGTGGTTTTCCTCGGCGAATACGTCGGACCACGCCGCTGGGCGGCGATCCTGCTTGGGCTGGTCGGTGTCTTGATCGTGGTCCGTCCGGGAACGAGCGCGTTTCAGATTGCCTCGCTTTTGCCGCTGCTGGCGGCGGTGGGCTATGCGTTCCTACACATCCTGACGCGGCGCATTGGCGGAACCGAAAACGCGACGGCGATGGTCTTTTATATTCAGGGCACATTCCTGATGGTGTCGACCACCGCCGGACTGGTGCTTGGGCACGGCGAATTCAACGTGTTTGACCATCCGTCAGCGGTGTTTTTGTTCCGCGCATGGGAGTGGCCAGCGGCGTTTGATCTGTCGTTGATGGTGTTTTCAGGCGTGGTGACTTCTGTCGGTGGCTATATGATATCGCAGGCCTATCGCCGCTCGGAAGCGGCCTTGGTAGCGCCGTTTGAATATATTGCGCTGCCTCTTTCGGTGGTTTTTGGGATCGTATTGTTTGCAGAAATTCCGGATGGAGCGGCCTTATGCGGTATCGCTTTGATCCTGATCGCGGGGATGGTGCTGATCTGGCGTGAAGCGGCCGCGCGGCGGCGTGCGACACTTGAGGGGCCAAACCGGCTATGATGGGCGCATGAGTTTAATCGGATGGGTCGCTTTAGGCGCGGTTGCTGCCGCTCCCCTGATTGCGGAAGCATTGCGCCAGCCTATGACACGTGCCGCGCAAAGCCTCGCACCCGGCAATATCGCAGAGCTGCCATCGGGGCGGACGCATTATCGCTGGACTGGCCCAAAGCGCGGACCCATCGCGGTTTGTATTCACGGGCTGTCCTCGCCTCAGTTTATCTTCGCAGGGACGGCGCGCGCGTTAGCGGCGTTGGGATATCGTGTGTTGACGTATGATCTTTATGGACGGGGCTGGTCGTCGAGGCCGCGCGGTCGGCAGGATATAGACTATTTCCTGCGCCAATTGCGGGATCTGTTGGATCACCTCGGGATCCACGGGCCTTTGACCGTGGTTGGCTATTCCATGGGAGGTAGCCTGGCGACAGCCTTTGCCGCCGAAGAAGGCCTGAATATCAAAGCATTGATCTTGATGGCCCCGTCCGGTCTGCAGCCGGTCTATACAACACCGAAGGATCGTTTGTGGACGTACCCGGTGATTGGCGATTGGCTGATGCCGGTGGCGGGTGGCTGGGATTTGCGCCGCGAATTGGCTGGGGAAGGCGCCGCGCCAACCGTGATCCCGAACCTGTCGGAGCGGCTTGCATCAGAAACGCGCAAACGCGGGTACTTGCCGTCTCTTTTGTCTTCGCGCCGCCATATCCTGGCAAAAACGCTGGACGAGGATCACCGCGCGATTACTGATTATGACACACCGGTGCTGGCTATCTGGGGACGTGAGGATGGGGTTATCTCGATTTCTGCCATGGGGACCTTGGCGGCGTTGAACCCGAATGCGCATCATGTGGAATTGCCTACGGGCACGCATAATTTCCCTCAGACGCATCCGGGGCGCGTGGCGGAAATCCTGAAATCCTTTCTAGGAGATCACTCGACGACGCCCACACGGCCTAATTCGCCAGCATCCTGAGGCCTTGTGTGACATCGCTGCGCACCGCAAGGCGTAACCCCGGCTCGTCGCCAGCCCTGAGGGCGGCAAGGATCAGACGGTGGTCCTTTGGCACCTCGGTGCGCTTGAGACGCCCGTAGAGTGCCCGCATGGTCGGGCCAAGCTGCAGCCACACTGTCTCGGCCATGGCAAGCATCGCAGGGGCCTGAGCGCGCAAATAGAGCGTTCGGTGAAATTCGAGGTTCGTGCGGATGTAGGCAACGGCATCGCCTTTGACGATGGCCTCAGAGATAACGTTGTTTATCAGCCCGAGGCGTTCGATCAAAGCCATATGAGCGCGAGGCAGTGCCCGGCTGGCAAGTTCGGTTTCGATGAGGGCGCGCAAAGCAGCAAGTTCCTCGATGCGGTCGTTAGATAATTCGGGCGTCGAGACGCGCCCCGATACCGAAAGCGTCAGCGCACCTTCGGCAACAAGGCGCCGGATAGCTTCGCGTGCCGGTGTCATCGAGACCCCGAAGTCTTTGCCGACGCCACGCAATGTCAGGGCGTCGCCGGGGTCGATTTCTCCGTGCATGATACGGGCGCGCAAGACGCGGTAGACGCGATCGTGGGCGGCGGGAAGTGGATCGGCGGTACGACTTAACATGTGAACACTGTGATCACAAAAGCCACGCCCGCGTCAATCAAAGCGATACCGATGAAGCCCCGGGCCATCCGTTTTGAGCCAGTTTTTCGAAGCGCGGTAATCGGGGCGTAGGGTTTCAACGACCGACCAGAAGGCACGCGAGTGGTTCATTTCGACAAGGTGGGCGACCTCGTGGGCGATCACGTAGTCAAAAATCTCGGGTGGAGCGAGGATAAGACGCCATGACAACATCAGCTTGCCTTGCGAGGTGCATGACCCCCAGCGTGATCGAGTATCGCGGAAGCTGACACCTGTGACCGTGCGCCCCACGCGCGCGCTGTAGTGATCAATCCGCGGCAGGGCCCGGTCACGGGCGAGGTGTCTTAGCGTCGACGTAAGCGCGCGCGGCGTCGGCATTTCGATACGTTGATCGAATATCCGCGCCTGACGCCCATGCCCCTGTTCGATCCGGCGCACCGTGCCTTCAACGGGCAGGTCAGTCCCGACGCGCAAGGGGGTTGCAGGCGCAGTTTTCTGGCGCGCGTTGAAGATCCATTCGGCGTGGTCATCAAGGAAAGCCCGCGCCGCGCGGTCGGTTGTTGAAAGCGGCATCGTCAAGGTCACACACCCATCCAGACGCGAAACCCGCAGCGTCATGCGCCGCGCCCGCGCTATTCGGCGGATTGTGATCCCATCTCCGGGGTTGTCCAATGGCCTCAACCAACCCATGTCCATGCCTCGATTGTTGTACTTGTGCTTTTAGAGACCCTAGCTTTGACTGTGTTCGCTCGACAAGGGCAGATACAGCGTCAAAAGGCTTTGACAGACGCTGGTACATATGGCAGTTGGCGCGACATTCCACACGGACCTCCTGAACGAAGGACTACCTATGCCGAAGGAAGAATGGGGCACAAAACGCCTATGCCCAACATCGGGCAAGCGGTTTTACGATATGAACACCAATCCGGTGGTCAGCCCGTATACGGGCGAAGTCGTCAACATCGAGACTGGCAAAGCCAGCCGGACGATGGTTGCTGATAAACCGGATGCGAGCGCAAAGCCTGTAAAAGAAGCCGAAGAAGAAGTGGTTCTCGAAGACGACGAGGATGATGCAGACGTCGATCTGGGCGATGATGTCCTTGAAGATGACGACGATGACGACGATGTTTCGCTTGACGATATCGCCGATGTTGCCGCTGACGACGACGATTGACCGCTGATTTTATGCTTGCTTTGAAAAGGCGAAATCAGTAACCCACGCGGGCGGTCTCGCACTGCCCGCACCCGGATGGGGCCATAGCTCAGTTGGGAGAGCGCTTGCATGGCATGCAAGAGGTCAGGGGTTCGATTCCCCTTGGCTCCACCACCTTCTCAAACAGTAATTAATATTAATAAGCTACTGTTTTATAGAGAATATTCCAAGGGTCTGTCACAGTGAGGTGTTACAGTGAGGAACCTCGCAAAGATGCCCGGACACACCCGATCTTTGGCGCGATTGCCATAATCGCTGCAGATTGATTGACGTATTCGTGTTCATGTTCAAATATCATCGGATCCGCGCGCGCCCGCACTTCGGTTGAAAATCTGTTTGCTCTGTTACTTTTTTCCATAGGCTCCATCCATACTTGCTTTGGAGCCTCCGGCAAACAAGGAGCGGTTCACATCGACGCCCGCGTTGAGGCCGGCAAAGTTTTGTTGGATG
>NZ_JBVCWP010000176.1:0-8008 GCF_057460485.1 Boseongicola sp. | reverse complement strand
CGGGTGCCACCAAAACGGTGTGCGGCAAAAAGCGCGGCTATGATTGAGAGCGCGATAATTGCCAAATCCAGAGCTGACCAAGCTGGCGCCGCAAGCATCAGGCCGCGGTTGGACAGAAAGCCGAGCCCGGCAAGATCGATGGCTGCGCGTGGCGAGGGCATATGGGTCAGGATCGCGTACCAGAAGATGACTTGGAGGATCAGCGGGACGTTTCGGAAGGTTTCGACAAAAACCGTGCCGAGAACGTTTAGAATGAGATTGGACGAAACGCGCATGAGGCCAACTGCAAGGCCGACACATGTCGCGCACGCAAGTCCAGCAAGTCCGACGAGGATTGTGTTCAGAAATCCTGCCAGAAGCATGCGCGAATAGGGTGAGCGGTCGGTTGCCTCGATGATCGAAAAGTTAATAGGCCAACCAGTGGAGCGATCGAGGAAACCAAATCCGGTCGCAATTCCCTGTGACACAAGATTGTCGCGCGCAGTGAGCACGAAGCTTAGCGTCAAAAGTAGCGACGCGGCCAGAACGGCAGCCTGGATCACATAGCCGCGCGTCCGGCGGTTGCGAAGAACTCGAAGCATGAAGGTCCTATCAAAAATGCGGGGCCGGGCAATGAGCCTAGCCCCGCAATGGATCAGTCGAGGACCAGCGAATAAAGAAGACCGCCGTTCGACCAGAGATGGTTCTTGCCCCGTGGCAGTTTATAGACGGAGTTTTCGCCGACAGTACGGTCGTAGATTTCACCGTAATTCCCGACGGCTTTAATCATGGTGTAGGCCCAGTCATCGCTGAGGCCTAACCGTTCCCCGACGCCCGGACTTGCGCCCAGAAGACGTTCGACCGACGCAGACGGTGGGTTGGCGCGAATTTCGTCAACATTGGCTTGTGTGATCCCGTTTTCTTCTGCCATCAACAGAGCGGACATCATCCAGTTGATCACATCGATGAAACCGTCGTCGCCTTCTCGGGCTGCGATGCCTTCAGGTTCAAGCGCAAGAACTGCGTCGAGAATTGTGAAGCCCTCGGGATCCGGGGCGTTGAACCGAGTTGCTGCAAGAAACGGACCGAAACCGGCCAGCGCATCGCAGCGCCCCGCATAGAGCGCAGCGCGTAGCTCTTCGGCTTTTTCGAAGTTGAGCGCCTCATAGGAAATTCCGCGCGCGCCCATGTAGTCGGCCACGATACGTTCGATAGATGTTCCTGCGTTGATGCAGAACACGCCGCCTTCAAGGTCTTCCGGCGATGTTGCGCCAAGATCGCTGCGCACGAGGATGTTGGTCGGGCCGATGAAATAGGGGCGCGAATATTGGAGGCCGAGGTCGGTGTCGCGGCTCATCGTCCAGCCTGTCACCTTGATGATGACGTCGATATCGCCCGACTGCAGGGCGGGGAAGCGCTGAGCCCAGCTAACTGGAATGAGCTGAAGTGCTTCGGGATCACCCAAAATTGCAGTGGCGAGCGCCTTGCACATCTCGATGTCAAAGCCTGACCATTTTCCCTGATCATCAACTTCGGCAAAACCAAGGTAGCTGCCATTGTGGCTGGTACACAGAAGACTGCCACGCTCTTGAATTTGGGTGATCGTCGGTCCGGGGTCGGCGGCCGATGCCGGAAGGGCAAGGCACGCCGCGATGGCGGCGGCGGTAAGAGTTTTTGTTGTGGATCTGATCATGATAACCTCTTCTTTTGGTTTGGAGGACTCCGCTATCCAGGCGGCGTCTTTTTTGGTGCACAACCCCAGGCTGCGCGAGAAACTCAACCTTTTCCTGATTTATTACTGCCTTTCTTGTTTAGAGGGCCTCAACGTGTGCAAGCGGGCAGCTGCAAAACACTTCGGCATTCATTCTGGCAAGACGCTCTGCCGGATGCGCGTTGCGTTCACCTAAAGCGGCGACCCGAACATGATGGTCTTCTGACTAAAGATATGGGTTGGTGTCTTCGTCACTGTGCAGAAAATGAAACCTCGTTTATCCAACTTCAGTTCTAGAGCGCGGGTCTCGCCTTGAAGCTTATCGCACACCAGCAATACTTGCATGCAATTCTGAGGCCGCGTCCCCATACGGAACGGTGCGGCTTTGGTCTTTACACTCGCAATGCTGGTCACACCCTCCTGAGCAAAGTTGCTGATTCCCAATTCCGAGGCTAGCTTACGGTCGACACTCTGTCGACAAGGCGCTTGAAATCAGGAGAACCCGTCGATGATAGAAACCACCAGTATGCCTAACATTGTATTGTTCATGACCGACCAACTGACAGCCTCGGTGTTATCCAGCTATGGCGGTGAAGTTTGCAAATCCTCAAATCTTGATCGGCTGGCTGCGCGCAGCGCGGTTTTCGAGCAGGCCTATTGCCCGTACCCACTGTGTGCGCCATCTCGATTTGCTATGATGTCAGGTCGTCTGGCTTCACGCATTGGGGCGTGGGACAATGGAGCCGAGTTTCCTGCGGCAGTGCCAACTTTCGCCCATTACTTGCGCGGGCGCGGCTATTACACCTGCATTTCTGGCAAGATGCACTTCGTGGGTCCCGATCAGTTTCACGGGTTTGAAGAAAGGCTCACAACCGAGATCTATCCTTCAGATTTCTCTTGGACGCCAGCCCCGCAGGAACGCGACGCGTCTGACCGGTTCGGCGCCGGAGTTTCTTCTGTAGAAAGCGTTCTTGATGCAGGGCCGATGGCGCGCACAATGCAGATCGACTACGACGAGGACGTAATGCACCACGCTGTGCGCGAGGTTTACGCCCGTGCCCGCAGCGCCGACTCCCGGCCCTTTTTGCTCACAGTTTCGCTTACTCAACCGCATGACCCGTACATTACTACCCCGTTCTTTTGGGACCTTTATGAAAATACCCCGATTGACCCGCCGCGCGTGCCCGCGATCCCATTGGACCAACGGGACCCTCATTCGCGGATGCTCCATAGCCACTATGGTCAAGATAAGACCGATATTGATCCGAGCGCGACCGCCCGTGCCCGACGCGGATATTACGGGATGATCTCACATATAGATGCAATGTTCGGCCGCCTAATGGACGCTTTGTTGGAGTCTGGTTTTATCGAGAACACAGTGGTGATCTTTGCCTCCGATCATGGCGACATGATGGGTGAGCGAGGTATGTGGTTCAAAAAAACACTCTTTGAGCCGGCCATACGCGTGCCACTTATCATTAGCGGTCCTGGGATTGCGCAACGCCGGATTTCTACGCCGGTCTCCCTTCTTGATCTACTGCCGACTCTCGTAGATCTCTCAGGCGCGCCGTCGGGCACTGTTTGTACACCGCTCGATGGCCAAAGCCTTGCACCACTTTTGCACGGGCGTTCCAACCACATCCCTGTACTGGCAGAACACCTTGACGGGGGCACCGACGCACCGAGGGTGATGCTGCGTGATGGTGATCTGAAACTTGTGCTTTCGCGCGCCTATCCACCGATGCTGCACAATCTCGGCAGTGATCCTTTGGAATTGAACGATCTCGCGTCGGATCCAATAGCTGCAGATGAATTGGCAAATCTCACATCAAAGGCGGAAGAAATATGGGATCTAGATTCACTGGCAGCAGAGAAACGTGCGAACCAAACCGCACGCACAGTCGTCAACAAAGCCCTTCAGCAGGGCCGCCGTCAGGCTTGGGACTACACACCGGGCGCGCTCGCTCAAAATACAAGCTACGTGCGTAGTGGTGATACATTTCCCGATGTAGAGCGCAGAAGTTACTTACCGTCGAAAAGCTAGAGTTCAACTGCAAGAAACGAACCAGTGTCACCCCACGGCAATGTTATGGATGGAGGGCTCTGTCAGACACTACCAGCTTGGTCGGGCATGGTAGCTTCGAGCCATAGCAACCGATGCTACAAATTTCTTAGATGGCTGCAAAGGCCGCGGGCCTTACCCAAGCGGCCCCGCATGAACTCCAAAACGACCGGCCACCCTGTCTAAGGTGCGTCGACAATGGGCGATGTCCCTGGTTGCACTGGCCTTCATACGCATTAGGCCTGCCATGCGACGGGGTAACGGGTACCAACGGTCCAGATCCAACCCGCAACGATCCAGAAGCATGAATGGCAGTGTCTGCACCGCGATAACCTGGTTCATATAGGCTTGCGCCGCAGAAGCGCCGACCCAAGCGTTGCGGTTCTTGCGAAACAGCGCTTCGTGGTCGAGTGTGTAGAAGCCCCGACCGCATAGCTGGTCACGGTACAACAGGTGTGTCGCGAAAAAACCGACAACACTTGTCAGGAAGTGGAAACCATCGCGCGGGTTGATGCCGAGTACACAATTGTTCGGGCTCAGGATCGGCATTGGGTCTTGAACTGCCTCATCACGGAAGAAGCTACCAGTGCAATTCACGAAGATACTACCTTCGGGAACAACTGAGTTGGCTCCGCTGCGCATCGTCATTTGCGGGCCCTCGGGCGTGTCGGCTACGTCTACGAGATAGTCCGCAAAGGTCTCGGTCAGACCTGCCATGATTTTTGCGAGTTCTTCTTCGGACTGAAGCCCGTATAGAAAGACCCCGTTGTCCGTGCCCGCATCGGTCGAGTGATTTTTGCGGACATGTGCAAGTGTGTTGTCCTCATTGTCGCCGTCGAAATTCAAGGCTAGGTCTCGGAAAAGCCGTGAGACCAACTCGCCGGATGTCCATCGCTTCATCCCCGTTGGGAGATACTTCGTTCGGTTGAGAAAATTAGTACCACGCCCTTGGATCAGCGAAATCCGGCGAGAGGGATCGGCTGCAAGCGTGGCAAGAACGGAGTCCATACCCGTTTTGCCGCCTCCGACAACAACAACGGCTGCACCAGGATGCATGTTCAAGGTCATACGCAAATCCTGCGGAATAATCGAAACAACACTCTTGCTTGAAAACGCAAGTGGCTGGGCGAGCGCATAGTTCAATCCCGACGCATGGATGGCACGCTTAGTGAGAACGGTTTTAGAAGTTCCAGGCTCTCCGTTTGGGTGAAAGGCAATCTCCGCCATTGGCCCCTGACCGGTTTCAATTTCGACACAGCGCGCGACGGTCTGCATGAATTCGGTTTCCAAGGCGACCTTCGCGCCTATCGGAGTGAGCGAGCTGGACAGATGGTTTTGCACCTCGTCACGCGCCGCCAGATAATTGCGCGGCTTGCGCCAGTTCCATTCCATATCGCCAACTGTGAACATCGGATGTGGCTGGTGTAGGCGAACATAGTCATAAGCCGTGTTCCACATCCCCCCCGGCGCGTCCTTCTGATCCACCAACAAAACCCGGGCACCTTTCGGAAGATATTCGGATGCCGCGCTTAAGGCGTTCAACCCAGCGATACCCGCACCCACAACGACAAGTTCGTAGGTTTCAGTCTCCGAACTCGCGTCCGTTCGTATTTGCCCTTGATCCAGCATTTTCGACCTTTAGCATTACGTTTTATCAACCTTCCCATAGTAAGTTGGAATTTTCCAAGTGAGGAATGACAGGCTGGATCATATCGCTTAAAATCAGTCTACACTTTTCAAGCTATTCAGGCTGAAGTCGCTTCAAGTTCTTAACCGTGAAATCGCTCACCGCATCACCCGTATTTAGAATGGTTGAAGGCTCAAACAGCATAACCGTTGGCTTTTCAGTGAGTGAACGTGGACGGTGTTCTACAGTGCGTGGCACGACAATAAAGTCACCTTCGTCCAGCTCAACGGTCCCGTCCCGGAAATCGATTGCAATGCGGCCACGAAGAACAAAAAATCCTTCGTCTTCATTGGCATGTGAATGCCAATCGAATGCCTCGCCAAACTTTGCGACTTTGACTTGAGACTGGTTCACATCGCCTACAATATGAGGATCGAACTCCGCTGAAATCTGACGGTCGGCAGCAGCAACGATGTTCACTTTTCTGGGGGCATAATTGGTCTCCTTTCACTTGTGTGAACTGACAGTCCTCAACTAGAATGCCTCTTGATGTAATTTGTCGGTGTTTTGTGCCCCGATCAAGTCTCTTGGAGATGCTGTGCCGTGATACGGGCCTGACGCATGAGCTGAGTGCGACTTCTGGTCCCGGGGGCAGAGTTGAAGCGGCTTTTAATCTGACGAATACAGTCCGGCAAATTCAGTGAACAATCCAGTGACCTGTCCAGAAAAAAGCAAAAAATTTGCCGAGTCGAACTCTCTGTAAGTAGTTCATACTATGCAGGTTTTTGACTGTGCCGGTAGGGATCGAACCTACGACTAACTGATTAAAAGTCATGTTTCTATGAAGAGTGTCCACATGCAGAGCGCGTGGTGGCCGGAGAAGCATTGTCAGATCAAACTCATCTGTTAGCATCTGAGCGAGGAGCATTAGATGCTTTCGCGTCGCGTGCCTGATGATCATGAAGAAAATAGATAAATTATACCCGAACTTAAAGGCTCCGAACCGCGGCAGAAAGATGAGGTCCGGTTTATCCGACACTGCCCCACGAACGCCTGACAGCACGGTTCAGATGGATCGATGTAAATTCATCCACTAGCGGTTGATCTGGGCCAATCAAACTGCACCGCTTATATCGCAAGGAGGACACATGGATATTGAACGTCACTTAATCGAAGGGCAGATGGCGCCCGTAAGTCACTATTGTCATTCCGTACGGGCGGGAGAATTGATCTGGGTTTCCGGCATAGTCGGGATGACGGCGGACGGGCACATCCCTGAGCAGACAGCAGCGCAGTTCGACATTGCACTTCACGCCATGGATGTGTGCCTGCGAGCAGCCGGGGGCCGACCGGATACAGTAACCAAGGTGCAGATCTTTCTAACAGATATTTCTGACCGCGCTTTGATCAACCCAGCCCGTGTCGCCTACTTTGGAGAGCATTTGCCAGCATCAACGCTTGTGGAAGTTTCGGCGCTTGTGGATCCAAGGATGAAGGTGGAAATCGAATGCATGGCAGTTGTCGGATAGCGACGCTTTTGTCAGTAGATCTTGGCTCTTCGGTTTGCATGCTGGCAGGTCCCGATCACAGGTCTGGCAGCTCGCTGCGAGATGAAAGTGATTTGTTGAGCGGAGCACTCATTCCATCCGTGCCGCAGAACGTACCGACCATCGGCGCGATCAGGCAATTGAATGTTTAAAGGGGCCTGCCTTTGCAAAGACGTCCGTCAGAATTGCAAGATTTCTTAGATACCATGCAAAAAGCGCTTTCGGTATCGGTGCTTGGCCAGCCAGCGCGGAAGATGTTGAGCAAAACCTTCTCAGCTCTTCGGGAAGTTGGCGTCGTCGTGTCGCGCGAGGGCATGCAGCTACCAGTCTGTCGACATCTGTCTAAAGCCTGCAACCCATCAGATTTATCAAGTCCTGACCTGGTGGCTATCTCGCTGTCTTTCATGGCACTGGAACCTTCGCTCATATGGCGCCATCGCGGGGGTCCTATAGTAGGCGCCAGCGAAGGGTTTCAGTATGGTCACGCCAATGCAGTGATCATAGGGCCAGAGGGACTTGAGGAGAGGTCAGATGTTTCGATTGGGGTCTCACTGCTCGCACCCAATATAAGATATCCCGACCACACCCATCCACCAGAAGAGACCTATCTCGTCATGAGCAACGGTGCTTTTAGCAATGCGTCTACGCCGTGGATAGAGCCAGGTATTGGCGGCACATTCCACAACGCGCCAGGTGTGGTGCACACAATGCGATCCGGCGATGTTCCACTGATGGCTTTCTGGGTGCTTTGGAATGGTGGCAAAGCGACCGGCTTATGAAGAGGGACACTGCGCGCTTATAGGGAAAACTTATCGCCGGTCTCTTCGGGGCTCTTTGCCGCCGTTCGCTGAAGATCGCTCCGAGGTCTGCTGCGCGGGACCTAGCTGCCGTTCCCCGAAATCTGCCTTGAGGCCGCTTTGGGCGGTCCCAATTCGCTCGAAGCTCACCATAGCCGGAGTGTCTCTGCTCGATTTGGGTGTGAGGTCTTTTCGGCTATTTTCGTCCTTGGGGATTGTGAATTCGGTCTTTGGAATCGCGTTGGCCCATTGCCTGTTCAACATTCCGCTGGCGGTGTGGATCCT
>NZ_JBVCWP010000175.1:0-8129 GCF_057460485.1 Boseongicola sp. | reverse complement strand
GAAGGATTGAGTACAAGATGAATTTGGCGATCACCACAGCCAAACCATACGCCCGGTATTCCGAATGGCGGGCGCGGCAGCCGCGCAAGACCGAAGAGGTTTTCGTAGAACGCAGCCGAGGCCTCAATATCCCTGACTGGATATGAAACGTGATGCAGCAGTAATTCTGGCATGTGGCTTCTCCCTAAGTTCCGACAGGGTACACGAACGGGTTCAATTTTGAAAACTCTCGCCTTAGGGGGGCGAATGAGATCCGCTATGGGCTCAGAGCGTACATACGCTACAAGTGCTATGCCAATGTCCGCTGTGCGGTCAAACCACCATTTCGCTGCGATTGCGCCAAGGTCGGCTATGGCGCACTAACGACCAATAATTTGCCAAGCCCACCAGCTATTGGAATGAAATGAGATGCAGCTAGCAGCGCAATTACCTGTCCGCGTATGCTCCAATTTTCGAAGTACCTAGCCGATTATTCACCAGCGCCTCAGCAAATGTGACACCGGCAGCTACTCCGTCGATGACCGGCAAGCCGAATTCTTCGCTTAGCTCTGCCATAAGGTCAGCCATTCCTGCGCATCCAAGAACGATGGCCTCGGCGTTGTCCTGTTCGATTGCCTCACGTATTTCGGATCGGATCTTGTACAGCGTGGCTGAGTCACCCTCTTCAAGCTTGAGAACCGGAATTTCTGTTGCCCGAACGCGCGCGCATTTTTGGGCCAGCCCGTAGCGCATCAGGTTGTTTTCTAGACCTGGCACAGAGCGTGAGAGTGTTGTTATGACGCTGAACTTGTTGGCTATCATACTGGCTGCGTGATAGGCGGCCTCGCCGATGCCCAAGACCGGAACCTTGACCAGCGTCCGCACCGCATCGACGCCGGTGTCGTCGAAACAGGCAATCACGATAGCATCAACATCCGGATGCCTCGAAATCTCGGCCAGCAGGCCGGGGATGCAGGTGGCGACGTCCAGAAAACCCTGAATGCTTGCTGGACCGTCTTGCGAGTTCGTGGCTACAATCTCGGTATCAGGGCGCGCGATGGCCTGCGCGGCGATCCCGATTTTTTTGGTCATCGAAGCGGTGGTGTTGGGGTTTACGACGAGAATTTTCATGATCCGTCAAACCTCGCCGCCAAGATAGGCCGCCTTGATCCGGTCGTCATGCAGCAGGTCCTTCGAGACGCCTTCAATAACCACATTGCCAGTTGCCATGGCGTAGGCACGGTGTGAAATACTCAGCGCCATTCGCGAGTTTTGTTCCACCAGCAGCACTGACACGCCTTCGTCGCGATTAATCGCAACGATTGAACGGGCAATGTCTTGAACCAGCTTCGGCGCGATGCCAAGGCTGGGTTCATCCAGCAGCAGGAGCTTGGGTTTTGCCATCAAAGCACGGCCAATCACCATCATCTGTTGTTCACCGCCCGACAGCGTTCCGGCGGCCTGACTGTAACGTTCCTTCAGGCGAGGGAAGCGCGTCAGAATACTGTCCAAAGTGTTCTGGATGTCGGCTTTGTCGCTACGTGTGAATGCCCCCATCATCAGGTTGTCTTTGACTGACATGAAGGGAAAAACACGGCGGCCTTCGGGCACCATAGCGATACCGCGTTTGACGATGTCTGAGGGATCAGTGCCGTCCACACGCTCGCCCTCGAAGGTCACAGAGCCTTTCACAGGTTTTGCCAACCCAGTGATGGCGCGCAGTATGGACGATTTGCCCGCCCCGTTGGCCCCGATCAACGCGACGGTTTCGCCTTGATTTACGTGCAGCGATACACCTTTCAGCGCATAGACATGATCATAGAAAAGTTCGACGTCTTTGAAATCCAACATGGCTGTCATGGCTTACATCCCGATCTCATCGTCGACGCTGCCAAGATAGGCCTCGATGACTTTTTCATTGTTTTGGATCTCAGAAGGCGTGCCCTCGGCGATCTTTTCGCCAAAGTTCAGCACCACAATCCGATCCGAAATATTCATGACCGCTGGCATATCGTGTTCCACCAACATGACCGTCACCCCACGCTCGTCGCGTACCGAACGAACGAGATTGACCATATTCATGGTTTCATCATGGTTCATTCCCGCAAAAGGCTCATCTAGCAACAGCACCTTTGGGTCTGTCGCCAGGCCGATTGCAATGCCAAGCGCGCGCAGGCTGCCCTGCGGCAGATTGCTGGCTTGTTCGCTGCTGATCTCAGACATGCCAAGGAACTCCAGCAACTCGTCCGCATATTTCTCAAAGGCGGTCACATCGTCCTTGGCCGTCTTCGACCCCCAGAAATATCCCGCGAGCGAGGCCTTGGCGCGCAGGTGCTGCGCCACCACAACGCTTTCACGCACGGTCATGCTTTTGAAAATCGTGGTTTCCTGAAACGTGCGCACGACCCCTTTACGCGCCACGATATGTGGCTTGAGGTTCGAAATACGCTCGCCCTGATAGATCACTTCGCCAGAAGTCGTCGGAGTAAAGGACGCGATCATTTTGAACAGCGTGGATTTGCCTGCGCCGTTCGGTCCGATCACCGACAGGATTTCATTCTCGGCCACATCGAAGCTGATCGCATTGTTTGCCGTCAAGCCACCATATTTCTTAGTGACGTTCTTGACTTGAAGAAGCGGGCTCATTTGTCACTTCCTTTGCCGAAACGGATGCTCAGCAGACCATTGGGCAGGAAGCGGATGATAAGGATTAGGATCGTTGAATAGATCAGCATTTGGTATTTGCCGAACTCGAATAGCAAGTCCCAGCCGAAATAGAGCACCAGCGTGCCGAGCATCGGGCCAAAGACATAGCCAAGGCCGCCAAGAAAACAGTTCAGCATGAAGTTGACCGAATCTGCGACTTGAAAGCTGGACGGATAGACCGACTGCGCGATGGATCCGAACATGGCCCCACCAATACCGCCGAAAAAGCTGGAAATGGCAAAGATCACGATGCGAATGTAGGATATATTCACCCCGATTGAACTGGCGAGCTCTTCGTTCTGTTGCATAGAGCGGCACAGATGCCCAAGGCGGGAATTCACCAGCCGGTAAAGGGCTGCATAGGTCAAGATCATGATGATGCAGGCGGTGTAATAGAAGGCCAGCTTGGTGTTCTCCATCCCGGCAAAATCGGGCAGGATCGGAATGCCGAACACCGAAATGCCCGAGGGCAGCGGGATGTTGGAGATACCCTTTGCCCCGTTGGTGATGGGCAGCGCCAAGGCTGTCAGCGTGACAACTTGGGTCAAAACCAGCGTGATCATCGCGAAATAAACTCCGCGCAGACGCAGGATTGGCAGGCCGATCAAGATTGCAACGATTGCCGCGAATAGGCCCGCCGCTGGGAGGGATATCCAAAAGGACCAGCCCGCTTTCACCACCAGAATGGCCGAGACGTAAGCGCCGATCAACGCGAAAGCACCTTGGCCAATATTGATACGGCCGATGTAAAAGGTCAGCCAGACCCCGGCGCTGGCGATCGCCAAGAGGGCAACAGACGTGAGGGTAAAGTAGAAGTCCCAGCGTCCTGTTGCGCCAATGATGAGCGGAACGCCGATGAAGATCGCAAAGAAAAAGATTCCGATGCCGAGCAATTGTTTTGAGGTAAATCCAAGCATCACATCATCCCCAGGGCTTGCCCATCAGGCCTTGCGGTCTAATGGCTAGGAAGATCATCAAGGAGATGAAGATCAGCAAATACGTGATATCACCATATTGAGAGAGCAGGGCGAGGCCAACCGCCTCCATAAACCCAAGGATGATCCCGCCCCAAATCGCGCCGGAAATCACACCAGCGCCGCCGATCATTACCATCATAAAGGCTTTGATCGATGTCGGTCCGCCCATCCCAAGGTTTACACCCGTAATTGTGACCAGCAGACCACCAACCAGACCAGCAAGCATCGCGCCAAGCGCGAAGCCGATCATCGAATAGCGGTCAACGTTCACGCCCATCAACTGGGCGGCGGTGCGGTCTTGCGCCAGTGCGCGCAGAGCACGGCCTGTTTTGGTGTATTGCATCAAAGCGATAAAGGCGACGACCGACAGGATCGCCAGAACGCAGATCAGTATGCGATCGTAAGGCATGATCAACCGGAAATCCCAGTTGAAAACGCCATCAACGATCTTCGGAACACCGCGCTGTTTTTCGCCAAAAATGATAAGGATCACTGCATCCAGGAAGAACGCAATGCCCGCCGCCAAGAGCATTGTGCTTTCTTCACGAGCCGATCCTTTGATCACCGGCGCAAAGAGGAATTTTTCAATCAATGCCCCAAGGATCGCTAGAGTGACGCAAGACATGACAAGCGCCAGAACAAAGGGCACCCCCCATTGGCCATAAAAGGTATAGGTGACAAACCCACCAATCACATACATCTGCCCGTGGGCAAAGTTCAGGACGTTCATCAGGGCAAAGATCAGGGTCAGACCAAGCGCGATCATCGCGTATTGGGACCCCAGATAGACGCCGTTAGCCAATATCTGTTCCATCGGGATTTCTTTCTTGGGAAAAACCCCGGGCCAATGCGGCCCGGGGAAAATTCTGCTAAGGAGAGGTCCAAAAGCAGAAAGGGACGCTTAGTCGACTTCGGCAACAAACAGTGTCTCAAAAGCGCCGTTGTTGTAAACGTTCACCACCAGCGGCACCGCAACCTGACGCTTTTGGCCAAAGGACGACATACCGACATAACGCAGCTTGGCATCACCGTTCATGTAGGGGTTTGGCGCCTCAAAGCTGTCCATCGTGGCCTGGAATGCTGCAACATCTGTCATCGCCGCGGGGTTCGCCTTGAGCGTTTCAAGGATGTATTCCAGTGCATAGACCTTGGTGTTGGATTCGTCGTTATATTCGCCAAACATCTTGGTATAGCGTTCAACAAATTCGTTCATCATAGGCGACGCCAATTCGGGCGTGGACGCACCACCAACTGAGATAAAGCCATTGGCCAGATCACCGGCACCTTCGGCCAGAACGCCCGCATCCTGAGCGGTTTCTGTCGAAATGATACCCTGGAAGCCCAGTTCACGCGCAGAGCGGATCAGCTGAGGCGCGTTTGCAGGCGACACTCCGGACAGCACCAGCAGATCCGGTTGCGTGCGCATGACAGGGGTCAGAACCGGGGTAAAGTCCGTGGTATCGACCTGATACGTCACATTGTCCGAAACCACTTCCAACCCGAGTGCCTTGGCTGCGGCGACTCCGCCGTCACGCTGGCTGAGGGGGTCGGATTCGTTGGCGGCGATGAATGCAACGGTTTTGACGCCTTTTTCATCCATCAGATATTTGTAGATCGCCGGGCCGGACTGGTAGTTGGCAACCATACCTAGAACGGCGTTTGAAGCTGGCGCCTGATACAGTGACTTTGGAAAGGCGTAGGGGAAATACATGATCCCGTTAGCCTCTGCCACCGGGCGCACGGCCGCCGCACCGTCATCGACGTTTGGCCCCACAACGTAATGGATACCTTCCTGTGCCATCTTCTCCATGCCCGCAATCGCGCGCTTTGGATCTTTTTGATCGTCGAATGAAACGATCTCGATATCATAGGTTGTCCCGCCAATGGTATAGCCGCCGGTTTCGTTGATCCAGGCCGCCCGCGTTTCCATCGAGCGCTGGTTGGAAATTCCCCATGCCGCAGCTGGGCCGCTGGTCACGCCAACAAAGCCAATTTTCAAAACTGGGTTCTCTGCGAAGGCTGAAGTTGCCCCAAACGCTGTCATTGTTGCGGCTGTCAGGGCCGCCTTCAAAAGTGATCTTCGTTGCATATCTTAACTCCCGTTGAATCAAATTTCGACGCGTTTTGCGCCATTCTTGGCCGGCAGTTAGATGGAATCCCCATACATGCCGCGCTGCCAGTTCATTATTGTTAACAATTTTTGTCAACATATTTTTCAATTTAGTCGACAAATTCCATGGCTTGGCCTTACACTGATTTGAGTTTAAACGTTTACGGCCAGCCAAAGCCGTAAAACCAATCAGTCTTGAAAGTGATCTTGTGTCCTCCAACCCGCAGCAAAGCAGCATAGCTACATCCGACCCAAAATCGGGATCAGATGAGAATCTTATAGTTGAACGCATCTACAAGGCGGTCATGGAACAACGTTTGGCACCGAATACCAAACTGAGTGAGGCGCGCCTCTGTGAGACATTTGGTGTTGGTCGCATGCGCGTTCGGCGCGCACTTCTTCTGCTCTCAAGTCAGGGCATCATTGAGCTACAGTCAAATCGTGGTGCATATGTCGCCTGTCCAGACAAGTCCGAGGCGAACGATGTATTCGCGGCCCGGATGTTGATTGAACCACCACTCGTTCGGCAACTGGCTCAGAACTCGCGTGATATTGATTTGGCAGTCCTCACCGAACACATTGCTCTTGAGGACGCGGCCCGCGAAAAGAAAGAGCGAACCGAAGTCATTCGGCTGTCAGGTGAATTTCACACAAAACTTGCCCAAGCGACCGGAAACAAGTTTATCTTCCGAATGATGCGCGAGCTGGTCACACGGACATCACTCATCGTCGGCCTCTTCGGATCATCCGAAAATGCCAGTTGCCCAGATGATGAACACACCAAAATCCTGCAGGCGATCCAGTCAAAGAGCCCGGAACTGGCCGAGCATTTACTCATATCTCATCTCAATCACATTCAAAGCGGGCTCGATATGGAAGCACGCCAGGAACCTCAAGATGACTTGGCAGCTATTCTTGGATCGGATTGATCACGATGTTTGCGATTTTCTGAAATGGCAATTAATTTGATACAGCTCCATCCTGGTCTCTGCCGGCATTGTCAGAAGAAACTTGCTTGAGGCGGGCAGGGCGGTCGTCCAGCTATTTCGGATGACAAAACGCTCCCCGTTCCGCTACTTCAAAACCAGCCCCGAGATCATCCGCCTGGCGGTGATGCTGTATATCCGTTTCCCGCTGTCACCAGCGTCACCGCCGTCACTCTCAATCAGCCTTTGATTGCTGGGGCGTCAGATGGCAGTATGAAAGCGTCCAGATGACCGCGTCGTTTAAAACTTTCACGAAGTAGATTTTTAGCGATTTAATTGGATATCTGGCTTACTATTCTACTGTGCGCTTGGGAATGGGGAGACGGTCATGACAAACGATTTAGATGGAAACAAGAGCGGCGACCTGATCCAGGCGGCGATTGAAGGTAATATGGAAGCGTTCAAGGCGCTCAATGGAAGCGAGGATGTGAACGCATCTGATGAAAATGGCTGGACACCGCTTCATATCGCTGCTCGGGAAGGAAACGTCGAGATCGTTCGGCTCTTGTTGGCTCAGCCCGACTTAGACGTGAACGCTATGAACAAGTGGAAGAGCACCCCACTAATGATTGCGGCGGGAAGCGGCAATCTCGCCATAGTCGACTTGTTGCTTCGCCATCCGAGGACAGCAATCAACATGCAGGCTGAATATTACAGACGAACCGCGCTCATCGAGGCGGCGGTTCGAGGGCATATTTCTGTAGTCAAAACGCTGGTCGCGCATGGCGCGAATGTAAACGTGGCGGACAAGACAGGACGCAACTCTGCTCTGATAGAAGCGCTGAAGAACGGCCATGAAAATATCTCTGTATTCTTGCTTCGGTCTGGGCTGATAGATTTTTCGGATCGTGATCTTCGGCTGCAGGCAGCCATCTGGTGCGGCAGTGGCAGAAACGAATTGCTTCGGGCCGAACTCAATAATGCCATGCAGAACTTCTTCAATCGGGAACAAAGAGCCGCTTCCTGAAAGAAGTGAACGCCGTAGAGGGCCGGAGGGTCCTGTGAGAGGAAATCGGCTTGAGGCGGGCAGGGCAGTCGCCTTTACGAATGACAAAACACGGCCCCGTCCGCTAGTTCAAAACGTCGCCTGAAGTCATCCGCTTGGCCGTGATGCTATACATCCGCTTTGTGCCGTCACCGCCGTCACCGCCGCCGCATTCAATCAGCCTTTGATTGCCCGGGCGCCGGATGGCAGTATGACAGCGTCCAGATGACAAGATGATGACGGGCCTCTCTTGTGGGTACGCAGGTACGGTACGTACGGTCATGGCATACCCCCCTTGGTGGGTGCCATGCACATAATACCCCCCCATTATTATGGTGGGCCATGCACACCCCCTCTATCCCCACTTCGGAGCGTACCGTACCGTT
>NZ_JBVCWP010000174.1:0-8188 GCF_057460485.1 Boseongicola sp. | reverse complement strand
TGTGCCGCATCAGGGCTCGGGCTGGCATTCTTGGGAGGAGGAATTGTGGCCTCAATCATCGATCCGAAACGCGCGGTAAGAAGGTCGCGTGTTGGGCCACCGTCGTATGCACCGTCTACCAAAAACTGGGTGACCGGGCTGGCTATTTGGTCCAGAAGACCCGGTAAGGCTGTCAGATCACCAACCTCATATTTCGTGAGATCGTCGCAGACAATCTCACCGCTGATAAGGTCCAACCCCAGATGCAATCACCACGCCGACGCAGCCTCTCATTGTACTCCGCCCAATTGGTCACCCGATACTTCTGCTTGGGGATTTTGTCACGGCGCGTGGCGTTGAACTTGTGGGGCATCTATAGCATCCTGAAGAGAATAGTCCGCACAAGTATTAGCGGAGGCGCGATCCCTGCAACAAGGCCCCGGCCCAAGATGGTTGTCGCTCAACAATTACGCGCGGCTGTCTAAAATTTCGATTTTGTAGAGGCCCATTTTTTCATAAGACGTGAGCAATGGTACGTTCTCTGTTTGACTTTGTACGATGAGCATTCGATCAAATGGATCTCGGTGATGAAGATCCAGAGTAGCTAGGCTGATCATATGGCGGTCTGAAAACCCCAAACGTTCAAACCCTTCCTCAGAAACCGCTGCGCAAACTTCTGGAACATTTGCGTCCAGCTTTCCGAGCCTAACTTTGATCGCGATCTCCCACAGGACAACGGGGCTCACTATTGGTTCCTCGGACATGAAAACCCGCCGTGCCTTAAGACCAAGACGTTCAGAGTCTATCAACCACCAAAGAAGCGCCTGCGTATCGACAAGTACGCGCACTTAAGAGGTGCCCTCGAAATCGGACAGGATGTCTTGGTCTTCATCATCAAAACCATCTGGAATAGAGATTTTACCTTTAAGAGACCCAGGAGTGCGTTTACCAAACTCACCGTCGCTCAGGATCAGCTTGAAGCGACCCTTTTTGGCACCCTGACGCGTGATTTCGACTGGAACACCAGCGGCTACCATGTCCAGAATTTCTGATAAACGTGCTTTTGCTTCTCGTAGTGTGAATTGTTCCGACATTTGCAGATCCCCCAACTGTGACTACATATAGAAAAAGAGGTCTCACATGTCAATGTTGCAACCAAGTTGAAATGTCCGTCGTTCCGCAAAGTAGTATCCGTGTTGATCAAGCGCTGTTTTCGGACCAGTTTCTCCCGTCGCGAAGCAACGCATTTGCCACGACAACAAGCTTTCGCATGATGGCAGTGAGTGCCACTTTGGGTGGTTTGCCCGCCTGGACGAGTTGATCGGGCGTTGTCACACTAACTTTTCTAAGTCGAAATATCGAAGTTTTTGAAAATACGTTTTACTGGATTTCAACGACTTACGCGATTTCAAGTCCCATCAAGAAGACGAAATCTGCCGATAACTGAGTTAATGTGACAACACCCGCGACGCGGCCTAGCAACCCGGGAGGCTTGATTTGGCCGATCCCCTTGCCAAAATAAACTAATCTACCTGTAAGGCGAGAAAATCTGTCCGCCGGGCCCGAAACTGGAGTTTTTCAACAGAATAAGCCCAATCTTACAATAATTCTGCGTCGCCGCGAACCGCCGCTATCCGTGGAGGCCAAAAGCGTAACAAAATCAAGGGAGGTTAACCAAGAATTGCGGCCAAGTCGTCCTGAGGCTGTTGTCGCACTTCCATATCAAGGCCACTTTGAATGTGGTTCAGATGTGACATGAGAAGCTTTTCAGCCTGCTCTGGATCACGTGACTGGATCGCTTGAAGTATCTTGGTGTGTTCGTCATCGGGACAGCTCGCGTTTTCCGAGGAACCGAATAGACCCACAATCAATGAGGTGCGCGTGACGAGTTCTCGCATCATACGTGAGATGAAATTGTTTCCGGTTGCTTGAGCGAGTTTAGTGTGAAATTCGCCGGATAGTCGAATGATCTCTGTGCGTTCGTTCTGTGCGCGTGCTGCATCTTCAAGCGCGATATGATCTGTAAGAAGTGCTAAACTAACCTCACCCGGGCCTTGTGCCAGCTGCCTAACAAGCGGCGGCTCAATCAGCATTCGGGCCGCAAAGACGTCATTCGCCTCAGCCTTGTCGGGGCAGGCAACATAGGCGCCGCGATTTGAGTGTAGATCGATGATTCCCTGACTTGAGAGAAGCAGAAGTGCTCGCCGAACACGCATGCGACCCACGCCAAAGGTCTCGCAAAGGCGCGCCTCGCTCAGCTTGGTGTTAGGAGCCAATCGTTGCTCCATGACAGCCTTGTAGATTCGCTCAACAATCAGATTTTCATCAGGTTCCGATGATAAATCCGTTTCATCTTGGCGGTTTGCCAGAGAATTGACACTCACAGTGTGACCTTTCAAGATCGATTTGTTTAACAGCATATGGCGACGGACAGCGCTCAAACTCAAGGGAGAGTATGGCAAATCTTTGAAAATTGTCGACCAAATTGCTAAAACTGTTGACATAGATTGTTAACAATCGTGAACTTGAAGAGCGGCAAGAGTGGTGCGTCCATCAAACTGCCGACCCAAAATGGCGTTTAAGTCGTCGAAATCGAATTCAACGGGAGTTTAGACATGCAACGTAGAACACTTATGAAAGCCGCGCTGACGGCAGTGGCCCTCACCTCGTTTCAGGCCACGTCGGCATTAGCGGAAAATACAGTTTTAAAGATCGGCTTTGTTGGCGTGACCAGTGGTCCCGCTGCAGCCTGGGGGATCTCGAACCAACGTTCGATGGAAGCCCGCGCGGCCTGGATCAATGAGACCGGTGGTTACACGATCGGCGGTACGACTTATGACATCGAGATCGTGTCATTCGATGACCAGAAAGACCCCAAGCGCGCGATTGCGGGTATGGAAAAGATGGCTCAGGAGGGCATTCACTATGTCGTCGGCCCGAACGTCGATGATGGCGCGGCTGCGGTGCGTCCGGTGGCGGAGTCCAACGGGATCATGTATTTCCCATACGCTTTCCCAAAATCTCTTTATCAAGCTCCTGCATCCAATGCCGTTCTCGGCATGGTTGCCAACTATCAGTCGGGGCCATCGATCTACAAATACTTGATGGAAGAAAAGGGTGTCAAAACCGTTGCTTTCATTGCGGCAAACGAATCTGATCCGCTCAGCCAGCGTGACGGTGGGGTTGAAGCAGCCGAGGCTCTTGGGCTTGAGGTTGTTTCTGCCAACGTGACATATCAAGTCGACACCACCGATTTCACACCAGTTCTGACGCCAGTTATGCGAGCGCAGCCTGATCTTCTTGTGTTGTCCGGTGTGTCGCCGGCGAATGCACCTCAACTCATCCGCTCTGCCCGTGAGTTGGGTTTTCAGGGTGTGATTTCGACGGAAACCGCACAAGACGCGGGCGTTCTGGCCGAAGGTGCCGGTGACTTGGCGAACGGGTTCATTTCGGTAGGTGGTGCATCCACACCTGAACTGGCCTCACCGATGATGAACGAATTTGTACAGCGCTACACAGACATGTTTGGCGAGTACAACGACGAGTCAAATACGAAAGTTTATGCACTGGAATACATCCTTGAGACGCTCAAGGCTGATCCTGCAGCAATCACAGATGTGGACGCGTTCAAAGCAACAATGGACACGTTTGAGGCACCGAACCCTTACATGAATGGCGATGCTAAGCTGCGCTATGTCGGTATGACGTCGTTTGGTCAACGCCGTCAGGTTGCTGTTCCACTGGTGGTGAATGTCTATCAGGACGGCGCATTCGAGACGCTGTTCGTCGCTGAAGTCGACTAAACGCCCTTTCTGCTTTTGGACCTCTCCTGAGCAGAACTACCTCGGGCCTCTTGGGCCCGGGGACTTTTTCAAGAAAGAATAACCCCATGGAACAGATACTGGCCAATGGCGTCTATCTGGGGTCCCAATACGCGATGATCGCGCTTGGTTTGACTCTGATCTTTGCCCTGATGAACGTCCTCAATTTCGCCCATGGGCAGATGTATGTGATCGGCGGTTTCGTCACCTATACATTCTACGGCCAGTGGGGCGTACCGTTTGTTTTGGCCCTTTTCATGTCATGCGTCACTTTGGCTATACTTGGGGCGCTCATAGAGAGGTTCCTATTCGCTCCAGTGATCAAAGGCTCCTCCCGCGAAGAAAGCACGATGTTGCTGGCCGCAGGCATTGCGTTCTTTCTGGATGCGGTGATCCTTTTGGTCTTTGGTGAAAAGCAGCGCGGCGTCCCAAAGATCGTCGACGGAGTTTTCAACTACGATTTCCGCCTGATCATGCCCTACGACCGAATTCTTATCTGTGTCCTGGCTATCTTATCGATCGTCGCGTTCATCGGCTTAATGCAATATACAAAGACAGGCCGCGCCTTGCGCGCACTGGCTCAAGATAGAACTGCGGCCCAGTTGATGGGCGTAAATGTGGATCGCTACTCAATGATCGGATTTGCGCTTGGCGCAATGCTCGCCGGTTTGGTTGGTGGTCTGCTGGTTACCATTACGGGTGTGAACCTAGGGATGGGCGGACCAACATCTATCAAGGCCTTCATGATGGTTATGATCGGCGGTGCCGGTGTGATTTCTGGCGCAATCTGGGGCGGCATTATCCTCGGGTTCATGGAGGCTATCGGCCTCGCGCTTCTCTATCAATACGGCGATATCACCTACCTGCTGATCTTCGTTTCGTTGATGATCTTTCTCGCCATCCGGCCTCAGGGCCTGATGGGCAAGCCTTGGGGTTGATCTGATGTTTAATGTTTCCGCGAAACAACTGACTGGCGTCGGTGTCTTCCTCTTTGCCATCTTCGTCGGCGTGCCTTTGATCATTGGTGCAACAGGCCGTTGGGATTTCTACTTTACGCTGACATCTGTGGCCCTTCTATCCATCGCAAGTGCAGGAGTCTGGCTGACATTTTATATTGGTCGGATCAACATCGGCCAAGGCGCATTTGCCCTGATAGGTGCCTATGTTTCCGCAATTCTGGTGGTCAAAGCAGGATGGTCTTTCTGGATATCGCTTCCCGCGGCGGGGTTTTTCGCAGCGCTGGTTGCTATTCTGATCGGCATCCCGATCCTGCGTTTGCGCGGCGTCTATTTTGCAATGATCACACTGGTTCTCACACAGGTTGTCACGTTGACGGCACTTGCCCTTCCAATCACGAATGGCGCGAAGGGGATGTCATCCATTCCGTTGCCATCAGGTGTATCGCTCTTCGGCATTCCTATCCTGCCCGACTTTGCAGGAATGGAGAACACCAAGTTGGCCTTCTACTACACCGCCTGCATCCTGATGATCGTGACCTATGCAGCACTCTACCGACTGGTAAATTCCCGCCTTGGCCACCTATGTCGCTCAATGCAGCAAAATGAGGAGTTGGCCAGCTCGATCGGGGTCAACATCGCCTACATTCGAATCGTGATTTTCGCCATCTCCAGCTTCTTTGGCGGCATTGGCGGGGCCATGTTCGGCTCCATCGCGCAATCGGTCTACCCATCCAGCTTTCAGGTCGTAGATTCAGTGAACTTTATGCTGAACTGTTTCCTCGGCGGTTTGGGCTATGTCTTTGGCCCCATGCTCGGCACGTTGGTGCTCTATTTTGGGTGGGACCTTCTGTTTGAATTCGGTAAATACCAGATGCTGATCTACTCAACGGTCCTGATCCTCATTATCCGCTTTCTGCCCAATGGCCTGCTGAGCTTGCGCATCGGCAAAGGAGGCGACAAATGAGCCCCCTTATTCAAGTCAAGAATGTCACCAAGAAATACGGTGGCTTGACCGCGAATAATGACATTAGTTTTGACGTGGCCGAAAACGAAATCCTGTCGGTAATCGGGCCAAACGGCGCAGGCAAATCAACCCTTTTCAAGATGATCTCTTCCTTTACGCCAACCACGTCTGGCGAAGTGCTTTATCAGGGCGAGCGTATCTCGAACCTCAAGCCGCATATTGTGGCGCGCAAGGGCGTTGTCAGGACGTTTCAAGAAACCACCATCTTCAAAAGTATGACAGTTCGCGAAAGCGTTGTAGTGGCGCAGCACTTGCGGGCCAAGGCATCGCTTGCCGGATATTTCTGGGGGTCCAAGACCGCAAAAGAGGATGTGACCGCCTTTGGCGAATATGCCGATGAGTTGCTGGAGTTTCTCGGCATGTCCGAGATCAGCGGCGAACAGGCCACCAACCTTCCACAAGGCAGCCTGCGCGCGCTTGGCATCGCAATCGGCCTTGCCACAGACCCCAAGGTCCTGCTGCTGGACGAGCCGTTTGCGGGCATGAACCATGATGAAACGATGCGTATGGTCGATCTTGTTCGCTCTGTACGCGACGAACGCGGAGTGACAGTCATGCTGGTCGAACACGACATGCCAGCGGTCATGAACATCTCGGACCGGATCGTGGTGCTGAACTTTGGCGAAAAGATCGCGCAAGGCACTCCCTCTGAGATCCAGAACAATGAAAAAGTCATCGAGGCCTACCTGGGCAGCGCCGACGATGAGATCGGGATGTAAACCATGACAGTCATGTTGGATTTCAAAAATGTCGAACTTTATTACGATCACGTCTATGCGCTGAAAGGTGTATCGCTGACCGTCAATCAGGGTGAAACCGTTGCCCTCATCGGGGCCAATGGAGCGGGTAAATCATCGATTTTGCGCGCTATCACGGGGCTGGCAAAACTCACAAAAGGGTCAGTGATTTTCGAAGGGGCACGTGTCGATGGCACTGATCCCTCTGACATAGTTAAACGCGGAATCGCTATGGTGCCCGAGGGCCGCCGGGTGTTCCCCTTTATGTCTGTCAAAGACAACCTGATGATGGGTGCGTTCACCCGGAGCGACAAGGCAGACATCCAAAAGACATTGGACAGCATCCTAGTCCGTTTTCCTCGCCTGCAAGAACGCTACAGTCAAGCTGCTGGAACTCTGTCAGGTGGTGAGCAACAGATGATGGTGATCGGCCGCGCGTTAATGGCCAAGCCCAAACTCCTATTGCTTGATGAACCCAGCCTGGGCATTGCGCCCAAGTTGGTGCAGGACATTGCGCGCTCTATCGTTGCGATCAACCGTGATGAAGGTGTCTCCGTGCTGCTAGTCGAGCAGAACTCACGCATGGCTCTAAGTATTTCGCACCGTGCCTACGCCATGGCGACCGGCAATGTCGTGATCGAAGGTAACTCTAAGGAACTGCTTCATGATGACCGGATCAAGGCTGCATATCTTGGCGGCGAGGTCTGATCAGACATGAAAATCTTAGTGATAAATCCAAACACAACCGTGTCCATGACGACAAAGATTGCGGAGGCGGCGCAGGCGGTTGCCCGCCCAGATACTGAGATCGTTGCGGCCAATTCTCAAAACGGTCCGGCCAGCATTCAAGGTTTTCTGGACGTCGCGACATGTGTGCCGGGTCTGCTTGAAGAGGTCTCCAGGCATCCTGGCGTTGACGCCATTGTCATTGCTTGTTTCGACGACACCGGCCTCGATGCGGTTCGCACTTTGGTCTCGGTTCCTGTTTTGGGCATCGGAGAAGCCGCCTATCACGCGGCCAGCATGATTGCGAACAAGTTTAGCGTTATCACTACACTGTCCCGCTCCGTGCCGGGGCTTGAAAACAACCTGATGCGCTATGGGCTCGCTCAGAAATGCGTGCGGGTTCGCGCGACGGACATCCCAGTCCTGAAACTGGAAGAGGGCGATCCGGCTACATTGTTCAAGATACGTTCTGAAATCCGCGAGGCAATCGCTCAAGACCAAGCAGAAGCAATCGTTCTGGGATGTGCGGGTATGGCGGACCTTATGGCGCAACTCAGCGAAGAATTCGGGCTACCTGTAATCGATGGTGTTGCGGCAGGTGTCACCTTTGCGGAAGCGCTAGTGAACAACAAGCTGAGTACCTCAAAGATAGGCGCTTATTCTGCGGGATAGCTGCATGGGAAGGCGTTGTCACATTAACTCAGTTATCGGCAGATTTCGTTTTTTGATAGAACTTGAAATCTCGTAAGTCATTGAAAACCAGCAACACGCATTTTTGAACAACTTCGATATTTTGACTTAGGCAGCACACCCATTAATTTCTGTTCTTTCGCCTAGTCCACTGATTCAGCTAATCTGCGGGTATAGATGCGCGAGTTTGATGCGTGCATCGTCGGTTGAGAAACGCCAATTTACCTTTGCGCTGTCGCTGTTGCGATGCTT
>NZ_JBVCWP010000173.1:0-8294 GCF_057460485.1 Boseongicola sp. | reverse complement strand
GAGATGCTGCTGACAGGGACCTACAACGGGACCATGATTACCGACACGATAATGCTTATTGGCGGCTTTCTGGTCGAAGTCTCGATAGCCATGGTGCTCTTTTCTCTGCTTCTGAACCGTAGGATCGGGCGACCGGTTCGGCCTTGATGACAACAGGCACACTCCTCTCGACCCCGCCGAGCGACCCCGATGACGTCTTCTTCTTGATTATCGAACTGGCTGCGATGTCTTCGATCCTCTGGACGGCGTGGACTTGGCCGGATCACGTCAGATCCCCCGCATAAATCATTTGCGCCCCAGGGCTCGCGTCGTCATCAACCATGGTTTGACGTGACTGGAGGGGGCCAACGAACGCCCAGCATTGGAGCAGGACCAACCACATGTTTACACAGACGCCTGCACG
Source organism: Boseongicola sp. (assembly GCF_057460485.1). NCBI lineage: Bacteria > Pseudomonadati > Pseudomonadota > Alphaproteobacteria > Rhodobacterales > Paracoccaceae > Boseongicola > Boseongicola sp. The sequence continues at coordinate 7,891 of NZ_JBVCWP010000173.1, read as the reverse complement.
CGACCTCGCCGATCACTACGACAGGCTGGCGCCCAATTATGACAAGTTTCACCGCCGGTGGCTGCGGCATGCAGGTGGTGAGGCCCAGGCGGCATTGGAGGCTCTGGTGCGGGCACTTATCACGACAGACACGGATCTGCTTGATGCTGGTTGTGGCACCGGCACCTTGGCACGCACCTTGATCGCGGAGGGCATGTCGCCAGCCAAAATGACCCTTCTCGATCCCTCAGACGCAATGTTGGCAAGATGCAGCGACATCCCGGCGGTGCAAGTTAAAGGACGATTGGAGTCCCTGCCCTTTGAGGATGCAAAATTTGATATAGTGACCTGCGCTTGGGCGCTCGAAACCGTCCCGCATCCGAACCTGGCATTAAAGGAGCTTTGCCGTGTCGTTCGACCTGGCGGCGTGCTTTGTCTGGCGTTTTGCGCTAATTTGCCGGCACGTGGCCTTGTCGACGGTTTGATGCGCCAAGCCCTCTTGTGGCGCGGCAGTGGCCAATTCCTTTCACATGGACACGTCATACACACCCTTGAAAATTCAGGGGAGTTTGTGGTTCGCTCAGTTCCAAGTACGGGGCCCGCAGCGACCCTCCTCGCGAGGCGAAAGGAAAAAATCGGCACGACCTCGATTGCTGTCTAAGCGTGCCGCGTCCTAACTTCGCACCTCAGAACGAGGTAGGGTATCGGTTTGTATGACTGCCAAAGTCTGTTCAGCGAGTCGCTGCGTCAGCGGGAGGCAGGCGTTTTCAGCCTTGTGACCGGCTAGATGCTGAAGGATTTGTCGTCAAGGATTTTTGAAAAGTGCGCGATTTGGCAATGCGGATATTTGTGGCGTTGCAGAACAGCGGCATTTTGGGATCTTAGCTGCCGTTCACTACTCATGCGATCTTTTGGTTCACAGGCGCGGCAATCTTGGTGTGCCTGGCGGGCGCACTGAGTGATCACGAAGATCGAATGCCCCCGCTATCAGCTTCCGGTTCGCCGAGGTGGCCATGATCAGAAACACAGTCAGTACCGTCCTGGCTGCCTTGCAACGCCTTCGGTTGCCAACGTCCGGCGCTCTATCTTCTAAAACGACAAAGCACTTGCGGAATGCCGGTTCAGTTGCAGCTTCGTGTCATGTTATGGGCCTGACATGGCAAACGAGACGCAAGAGACATCGATGCACCTCGCGCAGCAGCGATTCAAGCTGCGGGTCTGGATTACATCCAGGCTCTGGGCGCAGGTGATGGCCGGAATGGTGCTGGGTTTTGGCCTAGGCCTCCTGTTGAGTGAGTCGACGGGAGTCGTTCCGCCTGAAATCGCCGAGGTGATCGGACTTTGGCTGGCCTTACCGGGCCAGATCTTTCTGGCGCTGATCGCCATGGTCCTCATCCCCCTGATCTTTTCGTCGATCGTGGGTGGGCTTGTGGGGGCGGGGTCAGGTGAGGAGTTGCGGTCAGTTGGCCTGCGGTTGGCTGCGTTCATCCTAGCGACCACGACGGTGGCGGCGACCATCGGTGTAGCGCTTGCGCAGTGGCTGAAACCCGGTGTGGGTCTTGCCGGTTTTTCCGTGCCACCCGGCGAACCCGGCCCTCCTTCCAAAACCGGCCTTGTGAGCGAGATGCCCGATCTCAGCGAGCCTTCAACCCTGCCGGACCTGATCGCCAACATCCTGCCGTCCAATCCCACCGCCTCGATCGTGCAGGGGGACATGCTGGCCGTTGTCGTGCTGGCACTGCTGGTCGGCATCTCGGTCACACAGGTTCAGCGCAGCCGTGCCGCACCTTTCCTGGCACTGATGGAGGCATTGCTTTCGATCTCGATGAATATCGTAAAATGGGCAATGTTTCTGGCACCTTTGGCGGTTTTCGGGCTGATGGCACAACTGGTGATGCGCACGGGGCTTGAAACCATGCTTGGCATCTCGGGCTATGTGGGCGCCGTGCTGTTGGGGTTGGCCGGCCTGTTGGTACTGTATCTTTTGATCGCGCTGATCTTTGCTCGGGTGACGCCGTGGCGTTTCCTAAAGGTTGCGGGCAGCAACCTTTTACTGGCGTTTTCCACATCCAGTTCCTCGGCAGTGATGCCGGTGACGATCCAGTCGGCGCGTCAGCTTGGCGTGCCAGATAATATCGCCAACCTGGTGGTACCGTTGGGGGCAACGATGAACATGGCCGGCACTGCGTTGTATCAGGCGGTGGCCATTCTCTTTCTTGCGCAGCTTGCCGGGGTCGAGCTGACGGCGGCTCAGACCGCGGCTGTGATCGGGACACTTGTCGCCTCGAGTATTGGCGCGCCCGGCACCCCGGGCGTCAGCATTGCCATTCTGATCAACGTAGCCACAAGCATGGGCATACCGGTCGAAGGCATGGTGATCATTCTTGGCGTCGATCGCCTGCTCGACATGTGCCGGACGGTCGTCAATATCACCGGTGATCTGGTTGCGGCGGTGCTGCTTCGCGCGGTGGGGCAAACACATACGGAAATCCCGGCATGAGCCAGGGTAGAGATATCGTGCAGTGCGCGGATTGGGCCCAATCGTCGTAACTATTCCGCGCGGAGTATGTGCGCTGACGCCCTAGTGGTGTGTGGTTGATGGTCGTCCGGTGCGCCAGCGGCGCTAAAGTCGCCTGACATCAGCTCCTCCATGAAAAGACTTACGAACTGTGCTCGGCCATGGGTGTCGGACTTTGAATAAATGCTGGTTGCTTGGGCGCGTATAGTCCCTGAGGCGGTCCTTCTAACTTGCCCGATGCTCTCATTGTCGAGACCCTTGAGGATCATAATAGCAATGTCGCGCTCTACTTCGGTCAGGTTCCAGTCATCGAAGAAGCGATCCATCACCTCGCCCATCTGACCACGTGCGACCATCAACCCCGCATCCATGTCACCCATACGCGCCAGCAATCGACGCAACTCCACCATCAAGAACATGACGCCCCAAATGAGTACGACAGCCGCCAAGGCTTCAAGTCCAAGATGCAGGTCGTCAAGGTGACCACCCTCGCGGAAATCTGTAATGATGTCGCCAATGAAGAATAGCGCGCAAAGGGCCTGCAGAATGATAATGCCTGCAAGCGCAGTTGCGCGCCGTTCCTTGGTCTTTTCAATCCGTTTTGGTCGCTTCATTCCAGCTTCGTTCCTTGGGGGACACGCTTTCGCCCGATTACCATGGCACGCACCAAATTGACACCAGATCGCCAACTATCGAACGCAACTCCGGCGACATGCAGCGCAACTGACAGGATCAGCCAGTTGAAGATCAACTCGTGCGCCTCTTCCACCCAGTCGATGCCAAAAACCGTATGGTCGTCATCATGTAGCCAGTCACGCCGATGCCGATTACCGTAAGCCAAAGGTTATAAATCATTATCGTACCCAGCGGATTGCGGGACAAATGAACGGTTTTGTCGCCGCTCAGAACGGACCGGGCATAGCTGATCGCCCGCGCCGGACTTGGCGGAAATGCCGTGAAACGTGCATATTGCGGCCCGATGATGGCCCAGACAAGCCGGATGCCGACCAGCCCCAGAGCAGGATATCCCACCCATTCATGCAGATTGCTTTCCTCCTCCAGTATCGCGCCGTTCAACAGAATTGTCAGAGCGAGAGACCAGTGAATCAACGGGACAAGCGGGTCCCACACGGCCACGTCGCGGGCGCTTGCGCGCCTGCTGCTGCGATCGTCCGAAGAAGCTGACACCGTCAACTCACTTCATCTCGAGCTTGGTGATCTTGCCGGTCTCGGCACTCACGTGGGCTTCACCCATTTTGCCATCCTTGATGAAATAGACTTCAATCTTTCCATCCTCCATTTCGGCTTTGCGCACTTCATAGCCCATTTCGGTCAGGGCCGCCTGTGCCTGCTCGATCGTCGTGCCAAGCACAGTGTCGGTATCAAGATCCAGTGCCAGTGCAGGGGTCGCCAGAGCGAGAAGTGTGATCAGTGCAAATTTACGCATTTTTTTCTCTTCAGGTTTAATTGCTGCGTCAACGGGTGTTGGCGCTGAACATCAACTGGGCCTTTTGATCCGATGGCGCTATTGCCTTGCAGCTTACGCAGCGAAGAATAAGCGCATGCTTAGGGCGGAAAGGTGCTGATCTAGGTCAGTCTAAAGCGCGATCTCAAGGACATGGATTGCAAAAGACGCTGGCCGAACTTGGTGATAAAGACCTAAAGTGGCGCAGGAAGTAGCCCCAAAAGCCGACGTTGGCGCGGCCACTGCCAAGGTCGCTTTTCCTCACAGCGGACCTTAGTGCACGCTGCAGCGAATTTACGGTTCCCGCCCAAAGTGTCCAATGTAGCGTTCAGCGCCAATGTCTTAGGAGGGCGGCGGGCTCAACCGGTCGAGGCAACACATGAACTGATGCGGCGGATGCCTCCATCCAACGGCATCAATTGTGCCAAAGTGGTTTCATATGAACCAAAGAGAGGGAGGCATCCACCGCATCAGTTCACAAAGCTGCCGCTTGCCGCTAGCACTTTGACATCCGCTTTTTAGGTAAAACTTTATGACGCATAATCATCGTTGTGTGATCATTTCCCAGTATATGGCAAACCTCAGATATGGTTGATAAACGGCGTGACGCTTTCGGCACCCGCGCGTAACCGGCCATCTTCATCAAACGCATCATCAGGATTAAATCGCATCAGGGACAGCTGATCAAAACCTTCAATGACTTCGGAATGCGCGTAAAGCAGGGCGGCCAGCCGCGCCTCGGTTTTAACCTTTTCACGACCTTTCCAGTATCCATGGACGCCATGCACGACCCGCGGCTGTGCGACCTGACACCCAAGATATCGAAAGGTGTAGGCCAAAGGCCACAGCAGCATACGCACATCGCCTTCTTTCCCATCTGGCCCGCTTTCGCTTTCACGAGACCCAGTACTGACGCAAAACAGCACGGTTTTGTCGCGGTATAGCCCCTTGTCAAACCGCTTGTCGGAGGTGTGCATGGCACCATTCGCGAGCACCCTGTCGCACCAACCTTTGATGATCGCAGGCGGTCCAAACCACCAAATTGGGAAATGCAAAATGATCCGATCGGCGGCCTGAAACTTGGCGATTTCCGCTGCAACATCCGCCGGAAGACGGCCGGTCTGCGACGCCTGCTCCTGACATTTCAGGACGTCGTGACCAGCGTTGCTCGCATAATGCTCAAACCGCTCAACCGGGTCGAAACCGTCTTGCACCAAATCCGACCGCGACACACGTCCCCCCGTTGCAAGGCTTGCGCGTTCAGTCTCTTGCGCCCAAGACCCCGTGAAGGAGCCGCTATGAGGATGCGCCGTCACGATTAATGTTTGCGTCACGTGCGGTCTCCTACCCTGGCTCGATGATTAATCTTAATCACAAGATCCGTATCCAAGGTCTAAGAAGGAATCCAGATCAGAGTGAGCTTTGACTGAATCTGGTGTTTTGGGTGTTTGTAGGTTGGCGGCGTATCTGGTTGATTTCTTGTTGAAAGATACGACGGCAACCGAAAGGCCGCCTCTCACGCGATGACATGCTGCGATTTTGGGCTGCTTCGAAGTCGTTCGTCTGACCGAGTTAGCGTGACAAATCCGGGCAGTTTGTCAGGGAAGGCAAAAATGCGATGAAGGTGAACTGGTGGCACGAACATGCCACCAGATTTGGGTTTTAAGTCTATTGTGCGAGGTCGAAGAACAAGATCTCAGCAGCGTTTCCCTGATCAAAAGTCAGCGAGCCGCTGCCGTCAATGGCAAGACCGTCGCCCTTAGACAAAGCGATGCCATTCACGTTCAGAGATCCATCAGCAACCTGCACCCAACCTTTGCGTCCAGCCTTCAAATCAGTGCTAATTGCTTGGCCGCCGTCCAATGTCGCCGCATAGACACTTGCGTCTGCTTGGGTCGTCATAGAGCCATTGCGCCCATCTCGGGAAAGGAACAGTTTGAGCTTCCCACTCTTTGCGTCGTTTGTCAGATCAATAGTGTCATATGTGGGTTTGGTATTCTGCGTCGCGGGCAATAGCCAAATCTGCAAAAACCGCATTGCTTTGGTCGAAGACGGATTGAACTCGGAATGGGTCACGCCAGACCCCGCGCTCATATATTGAACGCCGCCCGCGCTGACGACCGATCCGTTGCCCAGAGAGTCCTTGTGCTCAAGCGCGCCCCCTAGCACATAAGAGAAAATCTCAGCGTTTTTGTGTGGGTGCTGCCCAAACCCCTTACCACCCGCAACAAGATCATCGTTGATGACACGTAGATTTCCAAATCCCATATGCTTAGGGTCATGGTAATTTCCAAAGCTGAAACTATGGGCTGACTTGAGCCAGCCAAAGTCGGCCTGCCTGCGATCGTGGGCGGGGCGAACGGTTAAACTCATGCCACCTTGTTGGGTGGTGTTTTGATCAATAGTCATGTTGCTAATCTTTCTGAGGCTATCGGGTTTGTTGCGACCTTGCGTTGGGCAAAGGGGCGGCGCTTGCTTAATCGGGCAACGGGATGAATTCGCCATTGTCGGTTGGGGGCAATTGGAAACGACCATGTTCCCAGTCACCATCGGCCCAAGCGTCCTTGGCGGCTTCAATCTTCTCTTTTGAAGAGGCGACGAAATTCCACCAGATGTGGCGTGGGCCGTTCAGTGTTTCGCCGCCTAGCAACATCAGCCTTGCACCGGTCGGACCGGCTTTGACAGTGATCGCATCTCCGGGACGGAACACCATCATTTGACCGGATTGAAACGTGTCGCCTGCAACCTCAATCGAGCCATCGGTCACGTAAATGCCGCGATCCTCATGGTTGTCGGGCATTGGCAGCAGGGCATCGGCTTCCAGGGCCGCATCCGCGTAAAACATCTCGCAGAATGTCTTCGTCGGAGCACGTTCACCCCAAGCATTCCCAAGAATGAGACGAACGTGTTTGCCGTCGCCTTCAATGAAGGGAAGTGCGTCCTCTTTGTGATGCTCGAAATCTGCATCCATGTCTTCAGCTTCCTCAGGCAGCGCCACCCATGTCTGAATGCCGAACAGGCTACTAGGGCCTTTGCGGGTCTGGGCACTTGTGCGTTCTGAATGCGTGACGCCGTTACCGGCGATCATCCAGTTCACCTCGCCGGGGTAAATCATCTGGTTGGTGCCAAGGGAATCTTGGTGCTGAAACTCTCCCTTGTAGAGATAGGTCACCGTTGCCAAGCCGATATGGGGATGCGGACGCACGTCGATGCCTTGTTGTGTGATAAACTCGGCCGGACCCATTTGGTCGAAGAACACAAAAGGACCGACCATTTGGCGTTTGGCTGACGGAAGGGCGCGTCGGACCTCAAAATTTCCAATATCGCGCGCCCTCGGGACGATCAATGTTTCGATCGCATCGACGTCATCTGCACCGGGGCAGATTGGCTCAATTGAAGGATTCCAGCTCATAACGTAATTCTTTCATTCATTTGCAACGGTCCAGTCATGGCGCGCGTTGTCTTGATCAGTTGATCGACCGTAGCCTTAACCATCTGAGACTGCCGTTCGTCATTCAGCCCACCTGAATCATCAAATGCGCTCACCCCATTCGATATGGCGACTTGATTTGGCACGACCGTTACGCCGATATTACCCACCATCATGCGCAGCGCGACAAGACCCCGCAAGCCGCCCAACGCGCCGGAACCGACCGAACCAAGGGTTGCCACCTTGCCTTTGTACGCCCAAAGAGAGGGCTCATTCTCGAAATGGCGGCGCGATATTCAATCCAGAGAGTTTTTCAACAACGGCGAAAGTGAGCTGTTGTATTCCGGCGATGCAATGAACAATCCATCAGGGTCGACGAAGAGCTGTTTCAGCCGCTTTGCGTTTTCTGGCAGAACAGAGTCGCTTTCGAGATCACAGCTGTAGAGGGGCATCTCAAAGTCTTTGAGATCGATCGGGGTGACATCGATGTCCGCGTCTC
>NZ_JBVCWP010000172.1:0-8330 GCF_057460485.1 Boseongicola sp. | reverse complement strand
TGATTTCGTGATCAATTTGCTGAAAGGGGCTCTGCGATGAAATTTGGAATTCATGCGGGGCTGTGGCAGGCGCGATGGACCGATGAAATTACGCCGATATTGCGCGCCGTGGCTGATCTTGGATTTGACGGGGTCGAAGTGTCGCTTCTTGGGATGAGCGACGAAAAAGCCGAAGCCTTGGGCCGCGCTGTGCGGGACCATGGGCTTGAGGTGACGTGCTCGGACGGGCTTGCGCCGGACAAGGATATCACTTCGCCGAATGCGGAAGTGCGCGCGGCTGGCTTGGAATATTTGCGGTGGGCCATCTCGACTACAGCGCGCATCGGCTCGCGCGGTTTGGCCGGTGTGGTTTATGCGCCGTGGGGCGTTTTTGATCCCGAAAACAAGGTAACTCGCGCGGAGCGATCCGCGGAGGCCTTTGGTTTGCTCGACGAGCATTTGGCGGCCTGTGACGTGACGTTGGGCATTGAGGCGATCAACAGATTTGAGACCGATCTGGTCAATACAGCGGAGGAAGCGGCTGTCATGGCGCGCGCGTCGGGCTCGGACCGTGTCGGGGCGTTGCTGGATACGTTCCATCTGAATATCGAGGAAAAGGATATACGGGGAGCCATTGTCGCGGCTGCGGATCAACTTGTTCATTTTCATGTCTCGGACAATGACCGCGGCGTGCCGGGGTCAGGGCATGTACCTTGGCTCGTTGTGCGTGATGCCCTGAGAGAGGCGAATTACGACAGCTGGATTGTCGCGGAAATGTTTGTGATCGCGGGCAATCCTGCAAGCGCTGACCTGAATATCTGGCGCAATATCGAGCCAGAACCAACAGACGCTGCTGCGCGCGCCTTGGCATTTATGCGAAAGACTTTCGAATGATAGACGCCTTTCTTGCATCACTAGTCGTTCGGTTTGAGGTGTTGGAAGGCGATTTGAATGCTTTGGATGCGGCGACGGGGGATGGCGATCACGGCTCGACCATGTTGAAGGGACTTAAGGCGGCAGCGGGCGATCCGGCCGCACCCGAGAAGGCTTTTCGGCGAGCGGCGGGTGGTGCATCGGGGTCTTTGTTCGCTGTTGTTATTGCAGCCTTTAATCAAGCCGGTGAAGGCATGCCACTAAGTCAGACACTTAGTGCGGCCGTTGATAAAATCACAATGCTGGGTCAGGCGAAGGCAGGTGACAAGACCATGCTGGATGCTTTGATCCCGGCGTCACAGGCGGAGACGCTTGTGGCTGCAGTAGAGGCGGCCAAGGATGGGCTGCGCGCCACGAAGGGCATGGCCGCCAAGCGAGGTCGAGCCAAGCATGTGGAGGCTGCTGGCGTTGGGCATTTGGATGCGGGTGCCACTTCGGTTGTGGCGATGCTTGAGGTTTACGCGCAGCACAAAAGGGACGTCCAATGAAGAAGCTATTCAATTCAAAGGAGCGGATGCCGGACGACATGATCGACGGGTATATCGCGGCTTTTCCCGGTCTTCTGGCACGCGGTGCGGAGCCTCGGCTGGTGCGCCGTAAAAATTTACGCACCAAGGACGGCAAAGTAGCACTCTTGATTGGTAACGGCTGCGGTCACGAGCCGATTGCGATGGGCTTTGTGGGCGAAGGCCTTTTGGACGCGAATATCGTGGGCGATGTCTTCGCCGCACCATCGGCGGATTTGATTTTGGACGGCCTCGAAGAAGTGACGGGGGACGCCGGGGCCGTGCTGCTGATTTCGCGCCACGAGGGCGACGTCATCAACGGCAATGCAGCGGCTATGATGGCGCAGGATGAGGGGCTGAATGTTCAGCCCTTGCTGATGTACGATGATATTTCGTCCGCGCCAAAAGGGCAGGAAGAAGACCGACGCGGTGCGGCGGGAACGATGTTTATCTATAAGATACTTGGGGCGGCTGCGGAAGCGGGGATGGGCATCGACGCCCTGATATCGCTTGGCGCTGAAGTGCGTTCATCGACCCGTACTTTGGGAGCTGCGGTGACGCCGGGGGTCTCGCCTTTGACGGGAAAATTGATGTTCACCTTGCCCGACGATGAGGTTTTCATCGGGATGGGCGTGCACGGAGAGCCGGGCGTCGGACGCCGCAAATCCGAGCCGGTGAGTGATCTTGTAGACTTCATGACCTCCGAATTGCTTGAGGACCTCCCAATCGATGCTGGCACACCGACAGTTGTACTTGTGAATGGGGCAGGTGGGACCACGATGATGGAATTGTTGACGGTCTACGGCGAAGTTGCAAAGCAGTTTGAGGCACGTGGGATACCGGCAATCTCACCGATGATTGGATCGTATTCGACGACGCAAGAGATGGGTGGGTTCTCGATCTCGTTTCTCACACCGACGCCTGAGATGCTCGCGTTTTGGCGCGCGCCCCACGCAGCTCCGTATTTTCCGCATATTCACAGTCAGGTAGGGTAAACCCATGTCTCGCAAGTTCCATGGAGTAGCGGTCGATGCCGGAAGTGGGCTTGCGGCCAGCCTGATACAAGCGCGCGGCGTTGATGCGCAGGCCGATGACCTTTTGACATTCAAGCGCTCGATCTTGGAAGAGCTTGGCCCCTTTGCCAGCACGGTTCTTGTGGACGCAGCACTTGGGCCTGCACTTCTTGATAGCTATCCGGATGAATGTGCGCGGATGATGGCTTTTGAAGCGGATGTGTATCACATCTCGGGTGAGGACCGGATCACGGTGCTTCCCGAAAATCTGAAAGTCGCGGACCTGCCCGGTATGGGGGTCGAGTTGCTGAAATTCTTTATGTATTACGCGCCGGATGACGCGCCTGCGTTGAACCGTCAGAAGCAAGACCTAGTAGAAGAAATTGGTCGGCGATGCCACGCGGCCAGGGTCCAATACCTGATGGAACCGTTGGTTTATCACTCGACGCTTTTGCCCGGCAGCGAAGCCTATGCGCGCCATAAACCCGAGATGGTGCGCGCTGCTACGGCAGCATTTGCCGAACCGCGTTTCAAAGCGGATGTGCTAAAAGTCGAAATTCCCGTGGACCTCGACTATGTCGCGGGGTTCGGCGCGCCTGTCATGTCGCGCGAGGCTGCTTTGGACGCTTTTCGCGCCTGCGCAGAGGCCGCAAACGGGATCGACTTGGTGTATCTGAGTGCGGGTGTGACGTTTGAACGATTTGAAGCCTCGTTGAAGATGGCCGTCGAGGCGGGTGTTACGTTTCATGGGTTTATGTGCGGGCGTGCGATTTGGTCGGACGCGGTAGATGTCTTTGGCGAAGGTGGTGAGACGGTCTTGCGCAAGTGGCTGCAGGAAACAGGCGTTATGCGGCTTCAAAGGCTGATCGAGGCCGTAAGTTAGGGGATGGATATGCTACTTGAAGGAAAAGTTGCGGTTGTGACCGGCGGTTCAAGTGGCAATGGTCGCGCAATCTCCGAAGGATTTGTGGCACAAGGGGCCAAGGTCATCGTCGCAGATCTTAGGCCTGAGGGGCGCGAAGGCGGCACACCGACGGCAGAGGCGATGAACGCAAGTCATCCGGGCTGTGCAAAGTTCGTCACCTGCGATGTCTCAAAGATCGCTGATCTTGAAGCGTTGGTCGATGAGGCCGAGGCTTGGGGCGGGTTAGATATCATGGTCAACAATGCGGGAATTCTCCAAAAGGAGCCGTTCCTGGAAGCCAAGGAGGCGACCTATCAGCGTATGCAGGATGTGAACGTCAAAAGCGTATTTTTCGGCAGTCAAATGGCCGCGCGGGCAATGGTCAAACGCAAAAACGGTGTGATCATCAATATGTGCTCGATCGCTGGTATGCGCGGGACGGGCGGCTTTTGTCATTACAACATGTGCAAAGGCGCGGTTCGGCTGCTGACGTATTCGTTGGCCGATGAACTTGGGCCCATGGGTATTCGGGTGAACAACGTGAACCCTGGCATTATGCGCACGCAAATGAACGTCGAAGACGATCCGGTGATTGGGACTGAAACGGGCGAGGGGTATCTTGATATGATCCCGGCCCGGCGTTGGGGCGAACCAAGCGAAGTTGCTGACGCCTGCATCTACCTTGCGTCTGACCTTGCGAAATATGTAATGGGCACATCGTTGGTTGTTGACGGTGGGTATCTGCGGATCTGAGGAGCTTTTCATGAAAATCGCATTTATTCGGGCGTCTTTGCCAAGCTATTTCCCTGAGAAACATAACGTCTGGGATCGGGCAGAGGATGCTTTGTCGAGCCTGTGTGCCAGGGAAGGTGTTTCGCTTTTTGTGGTCCCGGATGTTCCGATGGATGCTGCGCAGACAGGCAAGGCGCTTCATCTGTGTCGCGCAAAAAAAGCTGATTTCGTATTGCTGCTGCACGGCGGTTTTACGATGGGCGATGTGGCGCGCACGGTCGCGGCCTCGGAGTTTCGTGTGGGCTTTTGGTCGGTCCCCGAGCCGGTGCGGACGGATGACGTTCAGCTCAACAATTTCGTTTCGCTTAATATGTCGATGTCGATTGCTCGGCAGGTACGCGATCTTAGAAGCCGCCCGGTGCAATGGTACCACGGCGCTCCGGAGAGCGAGGCGCTGCTTGGGAGATTGGGCAATACGCTCCGTGCCATTCGTGCGGCCACGGCATTGGAGGGCGCGCGGATTGGCGTGATCGGCGGGCTGGCGATGACGTTTTACAACATGGAAGTGTCTACCTCGGAGTTGCTGGCACGGCTGGGTGTCGAGGTTTCAAATCATGACATTCATGAACTGACGGATCGGATGCGGGCTTTGGATGACGCAAGGGTCGTGTCGGAAGCTGCGGCAATGGCTGCGGCAGCCACAGTGAAAGGCGTGTCTGATACTCAAATGGACCTCACGGCCCGCGCGGCAGTCGCGTTGCGGGATATGGCGGAGGCAGGAGGCTATGCAGCCCTTGCAGTGAGCGACTGGCCTGCGTTGCAGGACGACCCGGGCATGCATCCTGGCGCCGCGTTCACATGGTTGGAGGAAACACATGGGCTTCCCGTTGCCTCGGAAGGGGACGTGCTGGGGGCTGTGACGCAATTGGTTGCGGCATCTTTGACCGGGCGCGTGGGGTACTTGCTTGATATGACCGAGCCGGACCTTGACGCGGGGGATCTATTGATGTGGCACGGCGGGGGAGGTCCGCTTTACCTTGCCGATGATCGCGGCGCGCGGTGGATCAACCATCCGATGATTGGACGCGGAACCGATGCGGGGCCGATCTACGGGGCGATCAGCGACCTGGTGTTCCGGGACGGTCCAGTCAGTGTTTTTCGCATTGCTCGCAATGCCTCGGCACTCTTTGGCATGACCGCAGAGGTTTCCGGGCGCGAGCCTAGTGGATTTACAGGCTGTCGTGGCTGGTTGCAGGACTTTGTGATTGATGGCGAGGCGGCTGGTGTTGAAGACGTGGTGGCGTCGGTGATGGCGCATGGTCTAGAGCACCATTTTGTTTTGGTGCCCGGCAACTATGCTGCCGAACTGGCGGAATTTGCCGCGTGGACGGGCATGGAGGTTCTTGGGAAACGCCGGATGCGCGGCCACCTGGATGCGCGGGATTTTACTTAGAAGCGCGATCTAACTTCTTGTAAAGATCAAGAAAAATTTCATCGCGCTGCACATCATGTGCTTCGCGCATCTGGTGGCGAGCGGCGTCTTTCTGCCAATACAGATCGTCGTCCAGAATGGGGGATGACGTGAGAAACGTCGGCACCCAATCGGGATTGATGAGCCAAGCGATATTGATGATGTCCCAAATCACCCAGGTGCGGCGCTCGCGGTCGGTTATGGCAAACATCTCGTGCAGCGGGTTGTTTGTATACAGTTCCCAAAGGTAGTCGCCAATCGCGCCTTTGCCCTTCACGAAGGCTTCCATTTCCGGGCGCGAGATCTTCAGCTGTGCCCCGATATGGTAGCCGGGCAAGTAGATATGCGGCACGCCGCTGTCAAAAATCAGTCGCGATGCGTGGACGTCTTGCACAAGGTTCAGGGACGGACGGTTGCAATGCGGCGCGGTTGATGGATAGGCCGAGGTCCAGATCACAATGATTTTTGACAGAATTTCCGGCGCGCGCAGAAGGGCTGCCGCAATATTCGTGACGCATCCCATGGCCGCAATATAGAGAGGCTCATCGCCGGATTTGGCGAGATCGATGATCGTGTCGACCGCCTCGGAATTCACGATATCGTCCGGCGCGGTCATGTAGTGTGGTGCGCCGCGAAAGACCTTACCATCTGAGGGCATTCCAAGTTTTTCATATATTCGCAGGATTTCGACGTAGCTAAGTTCCATGCCTTCCGCCGGGCCGACAAACGACAGATCAGCCGCCCGTCTGCCTTGCGCATGAAGGCGGTCGATCCACCCCTGGAAGCCCCCGACAAGGTGCTCCTTGCGGCGTCCGCCTTGTTCTATTGCGCGTTCGGCGGCGAGGAGTTCTGGTTGATGGTGGGCAAAAGAAAACGGTTCGGCAGTGATAGCTTCAACAGTCATTTTCTCGGGCGACAGCAATGCCCAGGCCAGCGCGTATTGGTCATCAATCTCGTTGGCTGTGTCGGTATCAATCAAAAGCCGCACTGGGCCACCTTTTGGCAAAGTAAGACGCTCAGCCATCAAGTCGGGGGACAGTTTTTCAAAAGTTGGCATGGTGCAGTTCCTGATTAATGGCGAGGAGAACGGGCGCGCGGCGTAAGGTTGAAGCTAACGGGGCCGTTGCGAAAAACATCTTCGTGAAAGACCATCTGACCTTGATCATCGTAGGCAGAACAGGCTTGTTTCAGCAGGGGAACGCCGATTTCGACGCCGAAGATATGCGCGTGTTCGGCGTTTGCCAAAACGGGGCTGATGTCTTCGCACGCGGCGGACCATTCCATTTGGAAACGACGGCTAAGGATGCGGAGGATGGATTGCTCCGGCCCTTTCTCTGGAAAGTCCAGGCTGGTAGCGCCTTTCAAAAGAGTGCTTGGAGCATAGGTCATTACCAGCATGCGTGGCATTTGGTCGACAAGCCGCAGTCGGTTGACGCGGGTGACGTTAAGATTCGCCATTTCAGGTGGAAGATGAGCAAGTTCAGGCGCGTCGGCGTCAAAATGGTCCAGCGACAGAAAACGCGAAGTTGGTTCATGACCCGCCCGCAGCATCGCGTCGGTGAACGAGGTGAGGCAGGTATCTGAGGCAGGCGACAGGGTTAAAACGGTATAGCCGCTGCCTTGTTTGCTTTCCACGTACCCGTCCTGCACCAACATATCGAGCGCGCGCCGTATCGTGACGCGGCTGACGTCGAACTGCTTGGCAAGCTCGCCTTCGGTCGGCATGCGCCCCCCGATTGAGTATCGCCCATCCTTCAATCGACCAAGAATAACGCGGTAGGCGTGTTCGTATTTTGGCGTGGTTTCAGTTTCCATTATTTTATCCTCACGCGATCCAGACGCTTTTGGTCTGGCTGTAAAATGAGATAGCATCACGGCCCATCTCGCGTCCGTATCCGGATAACTTGACGCCGCCAAAGGGAGAGGCTGCGTCGGTTTCGCCCCAGCAATTCACCCAGACCGTGCCGGCCTGAAGGGCGTCGGCCATACGGCGCACGCGGGTGACATCCTGCGACCAAAGCCCGGCAGCCAGGCCGTAGGGGGTGTTGTTCGCGCGGTGCAGGGCCTCGGCATCATCCTTGACAGTGAGGACTGACAGCACGGGCCCAAACACTTCTTCTTGCGCAATTGTCATGTCATCGCGAACTCCGCCTACGATTGTCGGTGGGACGAACCAGCCTTGATCCCCGGCCCGCATGCCACCGGCCAGAATGTAGGCTCCCTGGGTTTTTGCTGTCTCAACATGCCCCAATATCATATGCATCTGCTTTTCGCTGATAACTGGACCAAGGTCGTGGCCGGGATCGTCCATGCCGGGCCCGTGCTGAGATTTGAAGCCATCTCGGTCAGACCTGCGACAACCTCGTCGTGCAAGCTTTCGTGTACCAACAGCCGTGATCCAGCCGTACAACTTTGGCCGTTATTGCCAAAGTTGGCCCAGAATGCGCCGGGGATTACGCACTTGAGATCCGCATCCGGGAACAAGATATTGGCCGCTTTTCCGCCAAGCTCTAGCGATACTTTCTTTAGGTTGCCTGCAGAGGCGGTGATGATTTTGCGCCCCGTGGCGGTGCTGCCGGTAAACCCTATTTTGGCCACATCGTGATGCGCGGCAAGGGCGGCACCTGCGTCAGCGCCAAAACCGGGAATGACGTTTAAGACGCCGGGCGGAAGTCCGGCTTCAAGGGCAACGTCCGCAAGATAAAGCACCGAAAGCGGCGTTTTTTCGGAGGGCTTCAGGACGACAGTGTTGCCCGCGGCAGGGGCGGGGGCCAGCTTCCACGCCGCCATCA
>NZ_JBVCWP010000171.1:0-8362 GCF_057460485.1 Boseongicola sp. | reverse complement strand
CCAATACAATATCCGCAGCGGTGATACGCTTGCGGTCGAAGTCCTTGAGGATCCATCCCTCAACAGGTCTCTGCTTGTGTTGCCAAATGGCACAATCACCTTCCCCTTCGCGGGGAGTGTGCAGGCCGGTGGTCAGTCACCCGATGCAGTAGCCGGTGCGATTGCGTCCAGGATTTCGTCAAACTTCGCCTCTGAGCCAACCGTTTTCGTTACGGTCCAGTCGCTTCGCCCACGGGTCGAGGCCCAGGCACCGCAAATCGGCCCTACCATCGACGTCTACATGTTGGGCGAAATTGGCGCGCCCGGCCTCAAGCGGATCGAACGTGGCACAACTGTGCTTCAAGCCCTTGCAACATCAGGTGGCTTCACGCGTTTCGCTGCAACAAAACGCATCCTGCTGCGCCGCTCGAATATATCAACCGGCGAGCAAACCGTGTCACGCATCAACTATAAAGCTATCGCCAGTGGTGCTTCGGTAGGATCAGACATTGTTCTTGCTGACGGTGATGTTATCATTGTTCCTGAAAGACGCCTATTCGAGTAGAAAATATGAAAATATCGCGACCGGGACGACTAACAACTGCCGCCCTTTCGCTTGCAGCGATGACAGCGGCGCCTGTGCTGGCACAAGACGGGACCGGTGTCCGTGGAAACTTATCGTTCTCGACTGGCATAGAGGTCAGCGACAACCCTTCGCTTGCGACACCGCCCGACGGCACGACGCTTACAAGCGTGACCAACTTGGGCTTTTCCGTCTCAAGCGAAACACGGGTAGATCGCTTTAGTTTCAGCGTGGGCGCGGGCATAGAAGGCAAAGATGGTGGCGCGACAACGGAAGCCGACGCTTTGGATGTTCGGCGCTCGAACATAGCGCTTGGCTACACCAGAGAAGGCATAAATTCACGCCTGTCCCTTTCCGGGCGATATGATGAAGCAAACCTCGATGATGACGTCTTCGGTTTTTTCATTGATGGCGTTTTTGATCCCGACGCGTTGATCGTCGAAGGCGGAACGCGCAAACGCACCCAATTCTCAGCTGATTTCTCAACAGGGATAGATGCACCCTTCGGCGTCGATCTTTCCCTTGGTCTGTCTTCAAATGATTTCGTCGATACAGTCGACGATGAACTCACCGACAGTGATGCCCGGCGCTTAAGCGCAATCGCGCGCTTCAGCATCAATCCGTCAACGACAGCCCGCTTGACAGGTAGATACAATCGAACCGACGTTGACGACTTGGACGAAACCCGGCGCACTCAGTCAATTGGTGCTGGCGTCACAACACAAATCAATACCGGCCTCGAGATATCAGCTGATTTGTCGCTTGATACGGCCGAAACGCTTAACGGGGCCGACACCGACAAACGAGATGGCGTCGGCCTTAGCTTTGGCGTCAGCCAACCGCGTCCAGACGGAGCAATTTCGCTCAACCTTTCCAGCCAGATTGACAACAGCGGCCGCCGCACAAGCATTAATGTAAGCCGCGACTTCGAGCTGCCAACTGGTGGTTTGTCTTTATCGCTTGGTGTTGTCGACCAGGAAGATTTGGACCTGAAATTGACGACCCGCGTCGAATACACGCGCGAAGCTCCCGGCGGAACACTCACTGCAAATCTGGTTCAAAGTCCATCGACCAGTGACGGCGACGCCTTTCTGAATACCTCGCTCGGATTAGGGTATGTGGCACCGATAAACTCGATCTCATCCTGGAGCGCCGATTTCTCATACGGGGCCGCTTCGCAATTTGGCGAGGAGGACGGCGATGCGCGGACCGCGGCCGGGGTTCAGTACTCGCGAGATCTGAACGAAGACTGGGCTCTGAATGCCGGACTGCGTCATGTCCGGATATCCGAGGACGGCGCGGATTCACGGACGTCAAACACACTTTTCTTAAACGTTGGCCGCGATTTCTCGTTTGGTTTTTAACCCTCGCCGCCGAGGCATGCTGTGACAGAGGGGCCACCTGAAAAAGCCCCTGAAACGGGGTCCGCAAAAGCAAAACCGGTGGTTTATCGATCGGTTTTTATCCTTGTTGGGATATATGCTTTTGTGGAAATCGCCTTGATCGCCGGCGATTTTGGACTTGTCGGCATTCCCCGATTTCGATCCACAGTTTATGAATTTGCGGGCTTCTGGCCCGGAATTCTGACCGACTGGGAACCCAACTATCCGGCACAGCCATGGCTCATGTTTTTCACCTATGGCTTCCTGCACAGTGGGTGGGTCCATCTGGTGGTAAACATGATCACCCTCACGTCGATCGCTCCGATCGTTCTGGACCGCGTCGGACTTTGGAAGGGCGCCCTCATATACGCTTTTGCGATTCTCGGCGGAGCAGTTGGGTTCGCACTTCTTAGTGATAGCTACCGCCCCATGGTCGGCGCATCCGGCGCTCTTTTTGGGTTGGTGGGCGCTATTCTTGCATGGGAATACGTCGACCGGTTCACGTTCCGCGCGAAGATGTGGCCGGTTCTGCGTGCGGTCGTCTTCCTGATCGCTCTGAATATCGTGCTGTATTTCGCGATGGAAAGGCTGTTGGCGTGGGAAGCTCACCTTGGCGGCTTTGTTGCGGGATGGGTCGCCGCACTTTTGGTTGACCCACGCGGGCGCGATCTGGAAGGCTTAGCAGACTAGAGCGTGTCTGACCGGATCAGACACGCTCTCGTACCGGCACCGATGCTCGTTTATCTCGAAAACAAGCCGCCGCCGCCCTAGGTCTATCCAAGCGGCAGATGGAAAACGGATTTCGCGCCGCCACATCCCTGAAGGCAACTTCGAGGCAATGATCGGAACCGATAATCTGCCTGATCACCAGGCCGAGAAATCTCCGTCCACATTCCCCAACTGCCCTGGCAAATAGCCCACCTGAGGCGACGAGAAGAGCACCATGACATCCGCGATCTCATACCGCTGCCCCATTCGATCGACCATCGGTCGGAATTCCTCGGAATGGCCGTGGAAGACCACTCGGAAAAAATACCCAGCTTAAGTGGTCTGACTTGGCGTGATTGGATAGTCCGCAAGCGTTTCATAGTCCGACCCGTCGCCGCGAAGGTGCGAACGAAATAAAGTCACGGCGTAAGGTTGAAAAGCAGGTAACGCGAAGCTGCCTCGCTTTTGAAAGAATTTCGCGACAGCCGTTGGGGGCACCGTTTCTCGCGCAAATCGGGTCAATGTGACATGCGGCACGAAGCGACGGCTTGGAACCTCAAAGCCCACCCCGCGCGCCACATTCCCCAGTCGCCGATGAAGCGCGTCCAACGGACCCAAAGGCGCGACGGCGACCCAGACCGCGCGAGGATTTCCGCCGCCGAATTGACCAAGTCCACCAAGGTTTATCTCGGGCAGCTCGAGCCGCATGCCATCCAAGGCAAGGTCCAACTCGTCAACCAATGCGTTGGTGGCGTCCCCCAAAAACACAAGTGTCATGTGGAAGTTGTCCCACGGCACTGCGCGCCCGGGAGGCACATTGCTTTGAAGCTCTGCCAGTGCGTTACGATGCATATCCGGAAGGCTAAGTCCCAGGAACAACCGCATTAGACCCACACCTTCAGCCGTGCGCAAAGCGCGCCCAGACGATCGCACACCTCGTCATTGATATCTCCTTCGCGGCGCTCATCTTTGATCGTCGTGAACCAATGACCGGGCGGATTGCGCCCCGCCGCGCGACCCGGCCAGGACAAAGCGCGCATCACCGCTTGCGCCTCGGGCGGCAGCCGATCAGGAAACGAGCGCCCCATCAGCGTTCCCCAGACACCGGTCCAAAGCCGACCGACGCTCCACGGGTTATACCCCCCTCCGCCCAAGACCAGATAGCGCAGCGACATGCCGTTCAGCGCATCGACGATCTCCCAATGGGCATTGTTAGAGAGCGTGAGACGGGACAGTGGATCTTCAGTGACCGCGTCCGCCCCGCACTGCAGGATAATCGCATCCGGGCGAAAAGACTGCACAAGAGGCAAGATCAACGCGTCACGAATGGCGCGCATCTCGGTGTCATTAAAGCCGCGCGGGACTGGGAGGTTAAAGACATTGCCCACGCCTCGATCCTCCAAATGGCCGGTAAATGGCCAACGGCGCTCTTCGTGAACTGAAACCATCAGAATGTCGTGATCTGTTGCAAAAGCGTGTTCGACCCCGTCGGGATGATGCGCATCAATATCCACATAAGCAATGCGACGCACACCATGTGCCCGCAATGACAGGATCGCTAAAACTGGATCGTTAAAATAGCAAAACCCGTTTGCGCAGTCCGGCATCCCGTGGTGAGTACCCCCTGCCGGTGAATACACGACGCCGCTTTCCCGCAAGTACTCGCCCGCCCAAACAGCGGCCCCCGCCGCCGTCGCGGGCCTGCGGAACATCTCGCCAAACACAGGATTAGCGTGCGTCCCAAGGTTATGGCGTGCGCGCACATCGTCTGAGACGAAGCCGTCTTTTTCAGCCTTTTGAACTGCTGCGATGTATTCAGGAGTATGCCACGCCGCGAGCGCATTGGGGCGCGCTCGGGGGCTGCGAACCCAACCATCTGGCTGCAGCCAGCCCAACGCAGACGCCAAGTCCATCACTGTCGACACTCTTGGGATCGCCAATGGGTGCCACGTTCCATAGGTGGAATTGCGATAGATTTCGGACGAAATCAACTGCGGAGTGGACATGCGCGAGGAAAACAACAGCTAGGACTTTTGAGTGAGGAAAGAGTGAGACAAATCGTTGCTATCTTTCAGCGGAATGATAACTTTCTGAAAAGATAGCACCGGTTCAACCAAGGCAAGACGGACGGTCGAGGAAAAAGAGCATGGGCACGATCAAGCAGCAGGCCCTTAAACTTGAGAACTTCAACAAACGTGACGTGCGGACCCAGTTTGGTGCGCTGTGTTGGCGTCGTCGCAATGGTAAAGTTCAGATCCTTTTGGTGACGTCGAGAAAGTCTCGACGCTGGATCGTGCCAAAGGGCTGGCCGCAAAATGGCGCAACCCCAGCCGAAGCAGCCACGACAGAGGCATGGGAAGAAGCTGGCGTGACCGGAAAGGTGAGCACCGTTTGCATCGGTATATTCAGTTATCTCAAGGCCTTGCCAGGTGATGAAAGTCTTCCGTGCGTGGTTGCGGTATTTCCTTTAAAGGTCGCATTTCTCGCAAGCAATTGGCCTGAAAAGCAAACGCGCAGAAGGAAATGGTTGTCACCAAAGAAGGCCGCCGCGCTTGTGCAAGAACGTGAGCTTGCCAGCATCCTGCTGAATTTCGATCCTCAAGACGGTTGAAAACACGCGGTAAGTTAAGCCAGAAATTGCTTCCGCGTTCCGTGGTTCTTGCAGCCATATTTATCGGCAATGAACCTAATCGCTGGTCATTTGAGTAAAATAGCTTAAATCTTAAATCAGACTAAAACGGTCATATTCTGGGAGAAAACTATGTTTCATGTCAAAAAGACCGCGCTTGTCGCGGCTGTTGCTGTGTCGTTTGGCGCAACAGCACACGCTGAAGAAGCAAGCTACGTCCTTGCAACTGCGTCTACCGGTGGCACGTATTATCCGGTTGGCGTTGCACTTTCGACCCTTGTTAAGGTTAAGCTTGAGCCGAAACAGAAAATCGGCATGTCGGCAATCAGTTCGGCTGGTTCCGGTGAAAACGTCCGCCTTCTGCGGGAAGGCGAAGCACAGTTTGCCATTTTGCAGGGTCTTTTCGGCAGCTACGCCGCAACAGGTACAGGTCCGATCGCAGAGTCCGGTCCACAGGAAAACATCCGCTCGATCACAATGCTTTGGCAGAACGTTGAGCAATTCATCGTCTCGAACGACGTTGCAGGCGATGGCACGGTCGGCGTCCTGCCCGGCCTCAAAGGCGAAGCTATGGCGCTTGGAAGCCAAAACTCGGGAACAATCGGCTCGAACCGTGCGCTCTTGAGTGGGGTTGGTATCGCAATCGACACTGACTACGAGCTTGTCTTTGGTGGCTACGGCCCGTCGGCTGAAGCCCTGCAAAACGGTCAGGTCAAAGGCATCAATACGCCTGCAGGTGTACCGACAGGAGCCATTTCACAGCTTATGGCGTCAGTTGGTGACAGCGTAACACCGCTGAACGTGACCGATGAGCAGCTTGCGGCTATGGACGCCGGTCGCAACCTCTGGACACGGTACGTCATCGCAGCTGGGACCTATCCTAATCAGGATGCCGACTGGAACACTATTGCGCAGCCGAACTTCCTGGCGACCAATGCGGACCTTCCAGAAGAGAACGTCTACATGATCACCAAGACGATCTACGAGAACCTGCCGTTCCTTCAGGCCATCCACCCGGCAACTAAGGCCATGGCACTTGAAAAAGCGATCGCTGGTCTGCCAGTGCCGCTGCACCCCGGTGCAGCACGCTTCTACATGGAACAGGGAATTGAAATCCCCGAGTTCCTGATGGCGAAGTGATCCAGGTGTCGCCCGCCTTTGGCGGGCGACTTACCGGGACCTTTGCCCCCGACCCCCTAGTGTATTTTGCCAAAGAAGACGGGGCCACGAGATGAGCAAAGACGTCGAAGTCCAACCACCGAGTTTACGTGAGTTCGACGGCTGGGCCATGTGGGCGCTTCACGGGTTGTGCCTATTTATCGCCGTTGGCCACATCTACGTCGCCTTTGACCCCTTCATTTCTGAATTCCAGCGCAACGCCTACCATTTCGCGGGATTTGCGTTTCTGGCCGCGATCTACAATCCGATGTTTCGGGGACAGACACGCAGTCCTGGCTTGTTTGCATTCGATCTGACATTTGGTGTCGCCGTCGCGGCCGCTGCTATTTATATTCCCTATGCCGAAACGCCGATTTACGACCGCGGCGTGAACCTAATCGCCTTAGACTGGATCGCGATTGGCTTGTGTATCCTCGGTGGCCTCGAGCTTACCCGACGACTGACAGGCTGGGTCATCCCGATCCTGATCATCACGGCGCTGACCTATATTGGGTTTTGGGGCCAATACATCGGTGGCGTGTTCAGCTTTCCGGGCCTGTCATGGGAGACCATTGCGTTTCGCTCTCTATTTGGCGACGACGCAATGTTTGGCACGATTGCGCGAATTTCTTCAACCTATGTCTTCCTGTTCATTATTTTCGGCGCATTCCTACTGCGCTCTGGCGCGGGAGAATTTGTTATCAGCATCGCCCAGGCCGTTGCTGGCCGTATGGCTGGTGGGCCTGGCATCGTCGCTGTTATTGCAAGTGGGCTTACCGGCACAATCTCAGGCTCAGCGGTTGCCAACACAGCATCGACAGGCGTGATCACTATTCCGCTGATGAAACGCGCCGGGTTCCGACCGGCTTTTGCTGGTGGGGTTGAGGCTGCCGCCTCGACCGGAGGGCAATTGATGCCACCCATCATGGGGGCGGGCGCCTTCGTAATGGCTAGTTTTACGCAGATTTCTTACGAAAAGATCGTCGCCGCCGCCGCCTTGCCGGCCCTGCTTTACTTCTTGTCCGTCGCATTTTTTGTGCGAATCGAAGCCAAGCGCCTGGACCTGAAGCCCATGGACAGCGGCGGCGAAACCTTCGGCTCGGCGTTCCGAAAGGGCGGCGCCAGTTTCGTGATCCCGATTGCCGCGCTGATCACAATGCTGGTCATGGGCTTTACGCCGGCTTATGCGGCCGTCTTTGGCATCCTGGCAGTGATCGCGTCAAGCTGGCTCACGCAAAACCCCATGGGACCGCGCGCGGTGGTGGAAGCCCTCGTCATGGGGACCAAAGGGATGATCATGACGGCGGTCTTGTTGTGCTCCGTCGGCTTGGTTGTAAACGTGATATCAACCGCAGGGATCGGCAACACTTTCAGCCTGATGATCGCCGGATGGGCGGGAGGAAACTTATTGATCGCCCTCACATTGATCGCCATCGCCAGTCTTGTTCTTGGGATGGGTCTGCCGGTGACGGCCGCTTATATTGTGATCGCCACGCTTTCGGCGCCAGCAATTGCTGGCATGATTTCCGACCGCGTGGTGATCGACATCCTAGCCGCAGGGGCTTTGAACGACGGCGCGAAGGCTGTGTTGATGCTGGGGGCGCCCGAGACGATGGCCCTGTTATCGGGGCCCATACCGATAGAACAGGCCACTGAGATTATCCGTGCGCTTCCTTTGGAAGTCGCGGCCCCCCTTCGCGATCTGATCGTGCCGCCCGAAGCGACGGTGGCTGCCATCTTGTCGGCGCATATGATCATCTTCTGGCTTAGTCAGGACAGCAACGTGACGCCGCCTGTGGCCCTTGCCTCGTTTACGGCAGCAGCGATTGCCAAGGCCCCGGCCATGCAGACAGGCATCGAAAGCTGGAAGCTGGCCAAGGGTCTCTACATTGTCCCGCTTCTTATGGCCTATACACCTTTTTT
>NZ_JBVCWP010000170.1:0-8562 GCF_057460485.1 Boseongicola sp. | reverse complement strand
TTTCTTTGAGGTGTGCCGTCACCGCTGCGCGGTCGAGACCGACGGCCTCGATCGATTGCGCCAAGATTTCGAGGGATGCATATGTTGTTGCAGAGGCCCAATAGTCAGGCTTTGAGTCAGTCACAGCTTCGTGGGCTGCTGCGTATTCCATGAAAGCGGGGCTTTCAGGGTTAACACCACCGGCACCCAAAACGCCCTCTGCGGCGGCACCAAAACGTGCGCCATAGCCCGGAAATGGGGTGGCAACAGCGGTGTAGAATGCCTTGACGTCAAGGTTTTCGATCATCGCTTGTTCGGTCAGGGCGAAGGTGTCCGGCGGATAGGACCATGCCACGAAGGCATCGGGTTCAGCTGCGGCGGCACCTTTGATGACAGGTGACAAATCCTGCGTGCCAAGTGGGTAGGATGTTTCATAGACAATGCTGAAACCAGCCTCTTCGAAGAGAGGTTTGGCAGCCGTTGCCAATTCGATCCCAAAGGCATCGGCCACGTTGACCATTGCCACTTTGTCACCCATTTGACCCGCATCACGCATATCGCTGAGAACATTTACAACGTCGGCGGCAAGTGCGGTGGTCGTGCCCAATGTGAAGAACATGTTTGGGAACTTTGCGGATAGATCAGCTTGCTGGTCGGTAATGGCCGACACCGCAATTTGTGGATAACCGTAGCGATCGAAAAGCGGTGCGGCAGCAAGGTTCAAACCGGTGCCATAGGGCGCGATGATGAAGTGCGCGTCGTCTTGCGTTGCGAGACGTTGAACGGCCTTAATCGTCTCGCCGGGGTTGGTTTGATCGTCATATTCGATCAGTTCGATCATCATCTTTTCGCCGTCAACGGTCAGGCCGCCAGCGGCATTGACCTGATCAACCCAAAGATAAATTGATGGCCACTGCGTGACGGTCGCGCCACCGGCAAGCGGGCCGGTTTTGGGTGCAACAGCACCGATGCGAATGTTTTCGGCACTGGCCGCGGTTGCTGCCAATGCGCTTGCGATTGCCAGTGCACTGACAAGTTTCATAAATGGTCTGCGGTTCATTGCGTATCCTCCGTTTGCAATTGGTCGTTTGGGCAGGTGCCCGTCTGGTTTCAAAGTGTCGGTGTGTGGCCTTCTTGATGGGTGGCTATCCACCGAAGTTCGGTAAATTCATTGATCGCTTGCTCACCGCCAAAGCGCCCATATCCGCTGTTCTTCATGCCGCCGAATGGCATTGAGGGATCGTCGTGTACGGTCGGCCCATTAATCTGAACGACGCCATATTCCAGCCGGTCGGCGATTGACTGCGCGCGACTGAGGTCGTTGGAAAAAACCGCCGCGTTCAAGCCGAACTCTGAATCATTGGCGATTGAAACGGCTTCTTCAGCGTCATGTACCCGCATGATGCTGGCCAGTGGCCCGAATGTTTCTTCTCGGTAGATCCGCATATTGGCGGCAATGCCGTCCAGCAATGCGGGCTGCATCACGCAGCCATCGATTTGGCCGCCAACCAAAAGCTGGGCACCTTTTGAGACAGCATCTTCGATTAATCCGTTCACCCGTTGGGCCGCCTCTGCCGAAATCATGCGCCCTAAAACGGTGACTTCGTGCACAGGATCAGCGGCCCTGATTTGCTGTGTCCGCACCTGCAATTTGGCGACAAATGCATCAGCCACGGACTTCACGACGATAATCCAATCGGTGGACATGCAAATCTGTCCTTGGTTGAAGAACGCCCCAAAACAGGCGGCTTCGACTGCTGCATCCAGATCGGCATCGTCCAATACGATCAAAGGCGCTTTGCCGGATAATTCGAGCAGAGCAGGTTTGAGATAGCGTGCGGCTTCCATTGCAACATCGCGACCGACCCGCGTGGACCCCGTAAAGTTAATCCGACGAATGCAAGGGTGCGCAATGAGCTGGACCATTGTGTCATGCGCTTCTTCGGGGCGGCTAACGACGCAAGTCAGAACGCCTTCGGGCAGTCCTGCACTGTTGAGTGCATCGACCAGATGCTGGTGCGTCTTGGGGCAATGTTCTGATCCTTTCATCACCGCGGTGTTGCCGCACATTAATGCGCCTGCAATCGCGCGCACCCCGAGCGTAATCGGGGCATTCCAAGGAACCATCCCCAGCACCACGCCCGCCGCTTGCCGGCGGATGATAGAGCGTTTGCCGGTCTGTCGATCGACGACTTGATGATCCTCTAGAGCAGGGGCGAGGCTCGCGACATGCGCGAGCATTCCAATCGCAAGATCAATGTTGAACTCAGTCCAAGATTTGGACGCTCCGACTTCTTCAGCTGCAAGTGCACAGAACTCCACGCGGTGGTCATTCAACACCGCCATCATTTTTTCTAAGACCAAGGCGCGTTCTGAGGTCGGCCAACGAGACCACGCTGAAAACGCCGACGCGGCAGCATTCACGGCAGTGTTGACCACCAAGGTCGTTTCATCTGCACTGGTTTCCATAGCCAGGTTGAAAGCCGAACGTTGCACTTAACTCCCCCCAAATTCCGCGTGAGCGCACCTCCATACGTTCACGCTGCATGTCGTCCAATGCGACTGCTCGTTCAGCCTAGAGGAAAAGACGCCGCAAAAAATATTGATATCCGGTCAAATATTGTCAGTATTTGGGGATGAAAAACATATTCTCTGGTTTCGCCCCTGTTGCAGCGCGCCAAACGACAGTTCATGCCGAACTTTTTCGCAGCGGATTGGATGACCGTTTTTTGGGCGGATTGGTCGATTTTCCTGGCCGGACCTCGCAATGCATTTTGGTTTTGTCCGGCCGCGCATATCGTCTCAAACCAGAGAGCGAGGAGACGATCGTTGGGCCTGCCATTAATTGGGGGCCCAAGTCACCGGACACCCGCATCAAAGCAAAAGCAGGCAGCAATGGCGTTATCATGACCTTGGGCGATGCCACATTGAGCAATGCCATCGGTCACAAACCCGAAGCGGCAACGTTGCGTCTGATGTCGGCACGAGAATTTACGCTAAATCTCGCTGCGAAACCCGCCATTCTCGGGACGATTACCGCCTGTTTTGATGCAATCTTCAAAGAACTTGACGCAGGACAAACAGGTATGGAGACGGTAATCGAGGCCCAAATCCGGATCATGCTTGTATCGCTTTGGCGCGCTGGGGTGAATGAAATGATCGAAGACAAAAGCTACAAAGCCGCAAATCTTACCCTAGAAAGGTTCCGCCATCTGGTCGAAGCACATCTGCGGGAACGCTGGCCCGTGCATCGGTTTGCTGCTGAATTGGACGTGTCTCCGGATCGGTTACACGACATTTGTAGTCGCACACTTGGCAAGCCACCACAGCGCCTTATCCGCGACCGCCTGACGTTTGAAGCGCAGGCCTTGCTACAACGCTCGCATCAAACATTGGATCAGATCGCCGACCATCTCGGGTTTCGCAGCACGCCGCAATTCAGCGCGTTTTTCAAAGCTGAAGTGGGCGTTCCCCCCGGGGCATTTCGCAAAGCAAGCACGCAACCGGGGGACAATATGACTTCGGTGCAAGTTGGTAGTTACGCAGATTGGCCATGAGGTGTCGCAAAAAAACATCGCCGACACTATCAAAACGGTCTACGCGCCTGCTCGGCGCTGTAGGTCTCGGGGGCGGCGGTTTGGTCTTTCTAGACAAATGCTGCCCATTGAACGCAACAGACTCCGTCAGGATGGTCTACAATTCTGACTTTGATGTCTGTTTCCCAAACGGGTTAGACCTTATCGAAGTCTCAACAACCAAGCGTTTTGCGTCCGATAGTGCCTTTGAGTAGCTGCGGCTGGCCGATCTGGGGACCGTGCGAAGGATCGTTACCCGAAGGGCCAAGACGCCACGTGGCTTGGGCGGTAGCGAGAGCCTGGTCCTGCGACGCAGGACGCCCCTTTTTACGCAAGGAGCGTCATCAAATCCGCGAAAGGCCTCTTAAGAAGGGCAATCACCAGTTCTGCGCCGCTGAGATAGAACGCAGCCGTTATTAAGACTCGCGAAACGAGGCGCCATTCTCTCAATCCCGCCTTGACGCTCAACATAATGAGCAAAAGTGCCGCCCACCCCAAAACAAACGCCCTCACTTATTTTCGTTATTAACGATGCCAAGAGGCCAGTACGCCTCCGACCGACCTTACTACCAAAATCTGCAGCTCCAGCTCTGCTCTTTGAACGCAAACTGCATCAAAGCGCGCGGAACGGACCCCAGCGATCGTCAGCATCGGGAAGCTTTTGGTCCTCCTATGGACACAAAGAGAAGGCCGCGCCGGGGAGAAAGCGGCACGGCCCAACTCGTCAATACTACAAGCAACATGTTTACGCTAACGCCACACATCAAAGTGGACAAGCGAGCGAGAAGCGAATTGCCGGACATCGATGGGCATTTACCACAGACGTATTTTTCTAGGCTCTCGACGTTTTCGATAAGGCATGCGCCTTATCGATCTTTCGACACCATTCCGCGTTCGGTAATCGCGGTCAGATTGTCAGCAGTGCGCCGCGTCAACTCGGCCCCGTCCCGCGACATCGATGCCTCCACAAACTCGGTCTTCTTCAGGACGCCGCCATCCGCCTCAACCCAAGTGGTGCTGTCGCCGTCCTCACGTGTGATCGACCCATCCTGATTGATCCGGATCGATACATCTCCGACTTTGACGGCTACCGTCTTTTCATCGATCTTTATGCCTTCCCATGCCTCGGCAAAATCTCGACGCAAGACGATCATGTCAGGACGAAGCTTGATCTGTATGTCCTGATCGCTGTCGCCGTCCGCGCCTTTGAGGACCAGGAACACTTCCTGCTCACCTGGGTCGCTGTGGATTGTGGCGTGCGCATTTTTGGGCGGCCAGACATGGGGCGTGTCGCGCTTCTCGCCCTCCGGATCACGATGAAACCCGATATAGAGCTGAGCCGATTTCCACACACGGCGGACTGCTGATGGAATGTCAGTCATGACGCACGGTCCCGCTGGTGCTTGGCGTCCAATGCAGCCGACGCCTCGCTTTGGTTCGACAAATTGAAACACACAAGTTCAGAGATCCGGTTCTCAAAATCCGGGCCCTCCTGTTCGCACCATGCCAGAATTGTCATACGATCCTCCGCGCTTTCCGGGTCGAACCAAAAGGATGTCTCATCCTTGTCACCCTCCTCGGCCCATCCGTCCAGAATAGTCAGAACTTCATCCGGGTCCTAGAGATTGCCAAACGAGCCGGGAGTATCCTTGCACACTTTCGATGCCACGTTGAGGGTCATCAGCGCTGCCGGGTCAATCTCAACCGCCTTCTCGTCGGTTGCGAACGTATCAAGGTAATCCGTTCTGCTTTGAACATAGCCGTGCAGACCGTCAGCAAACTGGCTCGCGGCCCAGTCCTCCCGGCCTGAACCAATCCATTCCAACAGGGCGTCTTCGCGCTCAGTCTTGCGTTCTTTGTGGTAGTCCGCCCATGCCGCATCCGCTTGCGCTTTCGGGATGTAGTCGACTACGCCCGGCGCGCGTCCCAAGGCCTCGCCGGTTAGTACATCGAACTCTGCAACGCGACAGGTGTCGCCCTGACATGCGTCGCTGTTGCAATAGCACCCTTCCTGGGTGTCGATCAGTACATACGCCTGCTTCTCGCTGTCCCATTCCGCTATGGCGTCATGCGTGATCTCGGTGCTGCCGCACTCTCTGCAGCGTTCTTCGATCTTGCGTTTCATGATCTATTTCCTCTCAACGTGCTGCGCGCTTCAAGCGGCGCCTTCTATGTCCTGATAGGGGTCGCGCTGGTCGCTACCGTCTTCGCTTTTGTCGGTCCGCCACGGCATGATTTCGAACCATTCGAACTGCTCCAGCGCGTCGCCTTTCCAAAGGGTGTTGAACCGCGCGTGAGGCGGGATTTGTGACACTGTATTTGTCATGATGATTTTCCACCTTGATCAGGGAGTGAGAGACGCGGCCTCAAAGACCGCGCCGCTATTCAGGTGGCTTTCAGCTCGGCCATGCGCTCGGTCAGGGCCCAAAGGGCGCGGTTTAGTGCCTTGTTCTGATCGATCCCGCCAACCGCGCGCGTGCGCTGGCGGCGGGTGCGCCCTTCTGCGTTACGACTGCGGCCCGACAATCCGCCCTTGAGGGTGTTTTCCTGCACGACATTGAACGCGGTCCAAAGATCGCTCGCCCGATCATCGGTCCGGCGCGTGGTAAGCAACCTCTGTGCTGCAACCGGGGCCTGCTTGCCATCTTCCTTGTGGGCAGCGGGAAAGCGCAATTGATGTGCGGCTTCGGCCAGAATAGTACGCTCGGCATCGCTGACCGTGATGCCTTTGAAGGCCTGCACCTGCTCGGTGATGTCTTCCGCATCGTCCAGAACGGTAAACGCGCCTTCGATCACTTCCGATGTGGCATTGCCGGAGTGGCGCACTTTCACCTCATTGAACGTGTCGCCCACCATCAGGCCATTGGCACAAACAAAGCGGAAATAGCCGGGGATCATCTGATAGCTGCTGGTGCCATCATTGGCGTTGACCAAAACAATCTCGAAGGCCTCACCCTCTGCGTTGGTGATTGAGCGATGGCGCAGGCGCATCATGTGTTTGGTGAACTCGGCTTTGCCGGCAATACGGGTACGGGCCTGCTGGGCAAAGAACGCATCGAACCCTTCTTTGCGCAAGCCGTCCAGAACGTCGATCGTTGGCACGGGCACGAACCTGTCGCTGCGGCTTTCGTGGGCTTCTGTGGCAAAGATCGATGGGACCGCCTTGAGCAGTTGATCGTTTGTCAGGGCCTCACCCGTCGCCAATCCGCCATTCGACATTCCGCGCATGTAACGATTGAAAGTGTTCATGTCCTTATCCTTTGTGCTTTGACCGCTGAGGCTGATCCCCAAATGGTGCTGGTTTTGAGCAAGGCCCTGAAAGGGCGTCGTCTCTAAAACCTGCCACGTGGCGAACGCGGATGGGGGCGAGGCAAAGCCATTCGATGGGGGTGGTGCGGCCCGCAGGCGTTAGCCGAGGACACGGCCCTGTCTAATGGGATTGCCCGAGGGGGAAGGCTGCGCCTTCCCCCTGACAGGAAGGGGGCGTTTGGCGTGCCCAAATCCCGCCTGACCCAACAAGAAACGGCAAGGGATCTTTGATCCTGCGCGCGTATGAAATGAGATCGTCACCCGAATGCGGAGATGACAACGGCCCGAGGCGAGGGGGTCACATGTTGCGGGTCCTAGCTCTGGAGGAGACGGTGCAAGGGTATTTGGGGTATGGAGTTCAGGGCGTGGACCCTGCGTGGAAACCCGCCTGGCAACGAGACCCCAGGCCCGGTCTCGAGGGCAATGGCGCGCGATTGGCCCTAATACCAAGGATTGCCAATTTCGGAGTTACGATAGCTGCGAGTGTCTTACCTTCCGCAAAACGGACAAAAACGGACCTTCAGCGCCGGTCAGCCGAATGGCTGTTTTGCGAGACAAAGTGACCATGGCCGTAACAGGCCCGATAGGCGCTTCCTGCCCTAAACTGCCAGAGACAACCAGAATGATGCCGCGGCACGGCATCGCGAACACTCGTGCATGGCGCAGCATTTCGGACGCTCGATACTGCAACGTGGACGAAACCGTCTCTGGCCCGCACGAAGACCGGCCCAGAAACAGGATGAGTTCCAGCCGGTCTTGTACTAACACTCCAAAAATAATCAGTTGGGTCAGGTTATGGGATCGGAAAGGATTTTGCAGTGTTTCGGATAGTGTTCCGCCTGTTCGCTTTGCTAGTTGTTCTTGTTGTTGTTCTGGTTGGTAGTTTGTTCCTGATATCGGGAGAACGTCTGGCAAAGATCGCTGGTGATCAGATCACCTCAATGTCTGGGCGGGAGGTCACGATAACTGGATCGCTGCGTCCACAGCTTTTTCCAAACCTTGGTGTTCGAACGGGTGCCTTTGAGATTGCAGGCACGACCGGCGACGTACCTTTGATATCTGGTGAGGCCTTGAGCGTTGGTGTCGATCTTTGGGCCCTCATATCCCGGCGCATCGACGTTAAAGAGATCACTTTGGTCGGACCGGCTTTGAACCTTGTCAAAGACAGTGACGGTCGCGTGAACTGGAGCGCTGACAGCGCAGGCGGCACAAGCAGCGACGGTGGATCGCAACCCTCTGAGATATCGCTTGCCGCGCTCTCTATTCAAGACGGCTCGATCAGCTATCGCGACGACGCTGCGGGGACCGACCTGCTTTTTGAGCGCGTTAATGTGACGGCCTCTATGTCGAGCGTTGAGGCCCCCCTCACGACGTCACTCACTTTTGTTGCCGGTGGGCAGACCGCATCGGCTGATATCGAGATCGTATCGCTGCCGTCGCTAATTGCGGGCGAGATGACGGGTGTTTCACTGTCCTCGAAGATTGGGCAGAACACGATAAACTACACAGGCGATGCTTCAGTTGATGGCCGTCTTGGCGGCGACTTTGCAGCCGTGCTTCCCACGCCCAGCGCGCTGCTTGCGTTGATGGGGGGCGCGGAAACCTCGCTGTCTGCCGAGTTCCTACCCATCGAAGTTTCCGGTGCCTTGGCGATGGCCCCTGACAAGATTGAAGTCGCAAGTGGCAGCTATCGTTTTGG
>NZ_JBVCWP010000169.1:0-8676 GCF_057460485.1 Boseongicola sp. | reverse complement strand
TGCTCGACACCTTGAAACCGGACTAAAGGATAATGCGATGAGCGAAGTGCTGACGCAGGATCAGATAGATTTTTACAACGAAAACGGCTATTTGATCGTTGAAAATCAAATACCGGACGATGTTATTGCTAATATTCGCACCAAAATCGCCCGGTTTGAGGAAGAAGTGCGCGGCCTGACGGTCAGCAATGACCGCCTAGACCTTGAAGACAGCCACTCCCCCGAAGCACCGCGAATTAGGCGGATCAAGTTGCCTCATACGATCAGCGATGTTGCGCGTGATCTGATGTATTCAGATCATGTACTTGCCTCGATGCGCGATCTGATTGGTCCTGATCTGCGCCTGCACACCAGCAAACTGAACATGAAATGTGCCGGCTATGATGCGGCGGTGGAATGGCATCAGGATTTCGCGTTTTACCCGCACACCAATGACGATTGTGATGAAGTAATCCCCCCATTTATGGAAGCTTTTGTAATTAGAACGAAGCAGCCATTTGGTACTGGTTCAGTTTCATCGCGGGTAGGGGTCTATATGCTGTGCATGAAGGAAGAATAATGGTGTTTTGCACCAGATACTGTGTTTGCGATGGCGGATGGAAAACTACTTTTTATCTCTATTCACCATGCCAAAAACTGGGGGGCTAATTCGCGCAACTATCCAGCGGATTATCTAGGGGCGGCTGCCTACCCTATGGTTTCTCGCACGCAAACTGCGAATGAAGATGGTTTGAGACGCATAAGAACATTTTGCATTTTTTTTGAGGAATTCTGTTCCCCAAAGGCAAGTTCTTGGAGAAAGCCTATTAGAATATCACTTTAACATATTGATTTAATTGGCGATCCCACGAGGACTCGAACCCCGAACCTGCTGATTAGAAGTCAGCTGCTCTATCCAGTTGAGCTATGGGACCGCTAAAGGTGTTATTGGCTTCCCGTTTCGATATTGGCAAGTCTGTTGCGCAGAAAACTCGGGCGCGTTAGGACATTGAACGGCGTTCAGGTGGGAGGTTTTTTATGGCTCATGACACAACCAAGCGGCGCGAGGCTCTGCGCACGACACTCACCGAACTTGCCGAGGCGCATGTTCGCGCTGATGGGCTGGCCTCTTTGCGCGCCCGCACTTTGGCAACGGAAGCCGGATGCGCGGTCGGTGCGATCTACAACGTATTTGATGACATGACTGGGCTGACGCTGGCGGTAAACGGACGCACGTTTCGCCGCCTTGGCACCCACGTTTCTGATGCCGTCGCCAAGGTTGCTGACACCACGCCCACCGAACGTCTCGTCGCAATGGCCGTCGCTTACCTCGAGTTTGCAATCGCAAACCCGAATCTCTGGCGTGCGCTTTTTGACGTCGAAATGTCATCGGATCGCGACGTGCCTGCGTGGTATCTCGAAGAACTCGGTCGCCTCTTTGCCATCATTGCCGGGCCATTATCCGAGTTGCACCCCGACCCGGCACCCGGCGAAATAGACCTGATGACCCGGGCGCTGTTCTCGTCGGTTCATGGAATAGTGCTGCTCGGCCTCGAAAACCGCATTTCAGCAGTCCCGCGCGAGCGCCTTGAGGGTATGATCGAATTTCTCTTGCACCGTGTAACCGCGACTTGAACTTCGTCGGTCAGCGCCGTTTAGTGAGTCCAGGCCCCCCGGCGGTTGGTTGCAAAATTCTCTCCATAGCCACCGGCACGCACATTCGGTTTTCGGGGCTTGGGGTCAGCGACTACGGCCTCAATGCCGTGATCCTTTGCATAATCCAGCGCGGCTTCCTTTGTCGCAAACCGCATCCGAACTTGGGCTTGGGTATCGTCGGAAGACGTCCAGCCCATCAGCGGATCAACTTCGCGGCCCGTGTCGTTGACATATTCCAGCACCCATTCGCGGCTTTTCGCTTGCCCCGAGGACATAGCCGATTTCGCAGGTTTGAAGATGCGCGCTGTCATAACAAGTTCCCTTTTCGCTAAATGATCTATCGCTCAAAAAGGGCTGGTGGCGCAAGGGCAGAAGACGCCTCAGATGAGTGCCAATCGGAGCACTGGGAACGAGAGATGGGTAATTCGCGCGCGGGGGCGGCAACTCGCTCAGCCGCTTCATGCAATCACTATACACGATATGCGTGAGTCATAATTTTTATTTCCTCCTTAGCTTGCGTTTCCACTTAGCGCATTTTTAGCATCAATTCTCTTCAAATTGTCAGCAGCGTCCCAGTTACGGCAAACAACGCCTTGAACCGGAACAAAAGAAGATCAAATCTGATGGACCGAAAGGAATCACCGATGTCCGCCGAACCTGCTCTTCATTCCAGTGCCTCAGGCACCCCTGCCCGCGAGAAACTCGAGGGCGGCCGCGCTTTGGTGATGCACACAGATTTCAAGCCCGCGGGTGACCAGCCGACGGCCATTGTCGAGCTTTCCGGGGGCATTAACGAAGGTGAGCAAAACCAGGTCCTGCTCGGCGCAACCGGCACCGGCAAGACCTACACCATGGCGAAAGTCATCGAGGAAACTCAACGTCCAGCGATCATTCTTGCGCCCAACAAAACACTGGCCGCACAGCTTTATGGAGAATTCAAAGGCTTCTTCCCCGACAACGCTGTGGAATATTTCGTCAGCTTTTACGATTATTACCAACCCGAAGCCTATGTCGCCCGATCCGACACCTACATCGAAAAAGAAAGCCAAATTAACGACCAGATCGACCGGATGCGCCACTCGGCCACACGCGCCCTCCTTGAACGCGACGACGTGATCATCGTGGCGTCTGTGTCCTGCATTTATGGCATCGGCTCGGTCGAAACCTATGGCGCAATGACCCAGGAGCTCATCACGGGCCACGAATACAATCAGCGAAAAGTCATGGCCGACCTCATCGCACAACAATACAAACGCAACGATCAGGCCTTTCAGCGCGGCACCTTCCGCGTGCGCGGCGACTCTTTGGAAATCTGGCCCGCCCACCTCGATAGCCGCGCATGGCGTCTGTCCTTTTTCGGCGAGGAACTCGAAAGCATTGTCGAATTTGACAGTCTCACCGGCGAAAAGACCGGTGCGATGGAAAAGGTGCGCATCTACGCCAACTCCCACTATGTCACGCCCAAACCAACGCTGAAGCAGGCCATTGAAAGCATCAAATCCGAACTGAAAATGCGCCTCGCCCAACTCGTCGACGAAGGCAAACTGCTCGAAGCGCAACGCCTGGAACAGCGCTGTAACTTCGACGTCGAAATGCTCGAAGCCACAGGCCACTGCAACGGCATCGAAAACTACTCACGCTACCTCACAGGACGCGCGCCCGGCGAACCGCCCCCCACGCTGTTTGAATTCATCCCCGACAACGCCATCGTCTTCGCCGACGAAAGTCACGTCTCGGTCCCGCAAATCGGCGGCATGTACAAAGGCGACTACCGGCGCAAATTCACGCTAGCAGAACACGGGTTCCGCCTGCCGTCCTGCATGGACAATCGTCCCCTCAAATTCGAGGAATGGGACGCCATGCGCCCACAATCGATCTTCGTTTCAGCCACACCATCCGCGTGGGAACTTGAGCAGGCCGGCGGCGTCTTTACCGAACAGGTCATCCGCCCCACAGGGCTCATCGACCCGATGATCGAAATTCGCCCGGTGGAAATGCAGGTCGACGATCTTCTCGACGAGGTCCGCAAAGTCACCCAAGACGGCTTCCGAACGCTTGTGACCACGCTCACCAAACGCATGGCCGAGGACCTCACCGAATACATGCACGAACAGGGCATCAAAGTCCGCTACATGCACTCCGACATCGATACGCTGGAACGCATCGAGATCCTCCGTGATCTCCGTCTCGGAGCGTTCGACGTCCTGATCGGCATCAACCTTTTGCGCGAAGGCCTCGACATCCCCGAATGCGGCCTTGTCGCAATCCTCGACGCCGACAAGGAAGGCTTCCTGCGCTCGGAAACTTCCCTCATCCAGACCATCGGTCGCGCCGCACGCAACGAAAAAGGCCGCGTTATCATGTACGCCGACCGCGTCACCGGCTCGATGGAGCGCGCGCTGGGTGAAACCGACCGCCGCCGCGCCAAGCAGATCGCCTACAACGAAAAACACGGCATCACACCCGCGACGATCAAAAAGAACGTCGACGACGTGATGGCCGGTTTCTACAAGGGCGACGTCGACATGAACCGCGTTACGGCCAAGATCGACAAACCGCTTGTCGGCGCAAATTTGCAGGCTGTCTTGGAGGGCTTACGCACCGACATGCGCAAAGCCGCCGAGAACCTCGAGTTCGAAGAGGCGGCGCGTCTGCGAGACGAAGTCAAACGGCTCGAAACTGTACAACTTACGATAGCCGACGACCCCCTGGCGCGACAGTCAGCGGTGGATCAGGCCGTGAGAGACAACGCGAAGGGCAAGGGCCGGAGCACAGCCGGAAAGGCCGGCCAAAAGGGCGGGAACGTGAAGCGGCGGGGCAGGTAGGCTACCTGATATGTCGGTAGCGTTTACGCACGGCACCGACATTGAGAGGCCATTGCCCAAAGGGGAGAGCCCTGAACTGGGAGTATACGAACCTCTGTATCTGGCCCGACCCGCCGGGTTTCAGATTTGGTCACGCATTGAAGCGCTCCTCAAACATGACGCTTTTTGCGTGCGTTCATTGAAGCGTTTCCTGGACCCCACAGCGGGCTTTCAGTCTGAACCAGTACTCACTCCCAACTCCGCCCTAACCTTCTTCGTCAACCTCGCCACCGCCATCTCATAGCTCGCCACGATATGATCCCGCAAAGACGCCTCACTCAACGCCCCCACCTCGTATACTTGCACCCACTTCATCCCCCGCGACGCAAGATAAGGCGCAGGCCGTATTCCCGGCGCGTCCCGCAAAACCTCCCAGGCGATATCCCCCACCTTAAGCGTGAACGCCGAATTCCCCTCGTACCACCCACACAGCGCGATAACCTTCCCACCAACCTTCCACACATCCGCATTGCCCCACTGAACAACATGGCTAGTCGCCTTCAGCCCACCGCAAAACTCGTTGAATTCTTCGCGCGTCATCCCGCCTCCAAGGCTTGCATTCCTGATCCTACTGCGAGACGCTTGGCAAATCCAAATCCAAAGGCCCGCCAATGCCCGTCCTCGCCTTCGACCACGTCAACGTCCGCACTGCGCAACTCGACGAGATGATCACCTTTTACGGCGCCATCCTTGATCTCCACCCCGGCAAACGCCCCGATTTCGGCTTTCCGGGCGCATGGCTTTATCTTGGGGATCACCCCTACATCCACCTCGTCGGCGTCGACGGCAGTGTTGCAGCCGGACTCAACCTGAGCCTCGAACACTTCGCCTTCAGCGCCACAGGCCTCGCCGATTTCCGCGCACTTCTCGATGCGCACACCATCGATCACCGCCTGGCCGTCGTCCCTGGAATGCCCATCGTACAAGTCAATTTTTTTGATCCCGACGGCAACCACATCCACATTGATTTCGATACAGCGGAAATGGAAAGCTGACACGCACAAAGACCGGGCTATATCCCCCACATGCGCACACTCATCGCCCTCGCCCTCCTCGCGACTCCCGCCACCGCGTGGGAGTTCACCGCTTCCCCGGTCTGTACCGTTTCCCATGAAACCGCAGACGGGGCGCTGACGCTCTCCTACGACCCCCGCCTGCCCGACCCCTACGCCATCGCGGTCACCGCAAATACCCAATGGCCCGATGCCCCCATCTTTGGCATACGGTTCGACGGCCCCCGCGCGCTGACTATTACAACCGACCGCCAGATGGTTGACGGCCCAACCGTAACCGTCCGCGACCAAGGCTTCGGCAATGTCTTGAATGGATTAGAATTCAACGCTACGGCCACTGTACTGCTTGGGGACACCGCGTTACCCTTCCCGCTGAACGACGCGGCCCCCGAAATTCAGCGGTTCCGCGCCTGCATCGCCGCACCCATCGCCTGACAATCACCGTCGACAGTCCAGCGCCTTGCGTGCGATGATCTGCACAAACCGCCAAGGACGTCGTCATGCCCCCTGAATTCCACCTTTTTGCAAGCGGACCACGCCCAGTAGCCCCCTTCAGCCACGCCGTTGAAACCGATGGCTGGGTCATTCTGAGCGGACAAATGCCAACCGACCCCAACGCCCCGGACGCGCCGCTCCCCGAAGGCGTCATTGCGCAGACCGCCCGCGTGATGAACAATCTCGCGCCGATCCTTTCGGAACTGGACCTCGAGCTCAGACATGTCGTCCAATGCCGGTGCTTTTTGACCGAATTCGAACGCGACTACGCCGACTTTAACGAATGTTACCAAAGCTACTTCCCCGCCGAGCGACGTCCGGCCCGAACCACCGTGGGCGTCACGGCTTTGGCGGTCGGCGCACTTGTCGAAATCGACTGCATCGCGCGCAGACCCTGACATCATGGCTCAGGATCCAGTCCGCCCCACCGACGACGATGCTCGCGCCCTTGCGCGCGATCTGATCAATGACGCCACCTTCGGCGCCCTCGGCGTCATCTGGGACAGCGCACCAATGGTTACCCGGATTGCCATCACAACCGATACAGATGGCTGCCCCATCACATTGGTGTCGGATTTATCCACCCACACAAAAGCCTTAAGAAAGGCGCCCAAAGCCTCGCTGCTTGTCGGAGAACCCGGACCCCGCGGCGATCCACTGACGCATCCCCGACTGACGCTGCAAGTAGACGCCCAATTTGTCCAAAAAACCCAAGCCCGTATAGACCGCTATCTGTCGCTTCAGCCCAAGGCAAAAATCTACATCGGCTTCACCGACTTCCATTTTGCACGTCTTACCCCCTATGACGCTCACCTGAATGGCGGTTTTGGCAAAGCGTTTCGCCTGTCCCGCGATGATTTACTATTATGAAGGCCATCGAAAACAGCGCCAAAAAGAGACCCTCCACCACGAAGAGACGGCGAAACTGCTGTCGTGATTAGCCCGTGATCATTCGAGCGTCGGAAAATGGATTTAGCGGGAGTGGCTTAAACCAGCATAAACCATGCGTTTGCTGAAAGGCTCATGCACCTACATCCGGCGTGCGCAAAAGCTGCACGCCATTGATGCGCCAGCCCTCGGTCGTTTGGATCATCTGATAATCAAGAATGTGGACGGTGCCAGCGGCATCTCGCACCAGTACCTTCTGCCACAGGTTGCCAGCAACCTCGCGCAATTCCAAAAACCGAAACTCATCCGGGCGCCAGACCATCGGATAGCCGTTCTTGACCATTGTTCCGAAATTGTCGGCGTCGCGAAATAGCATCTGAATGTTCGGCGATGCAAAGGTGAACGCCTCAGCGAAATCATCCGCCTGAAAAGCCTCGATCTGATCTTGGATTGTACCTTCGATGGCCGGTTCCGCTGGCAAAACATCAGCGGCAATGAGCAACCCAGACCATCCGATCCAAAGCATAATTCCGAATACAAATCGACGCATGTCGCTCTCCTTTTCCGCTGCTTC
The DNA here is from genome assembly GCF_057460485.1 of Boseongicola sp. Lineage (NCBI taxonomy): Bacteria > Pseudomonadati > Pseudomonadota > Alphaproteobacteria > Rhodobacterales > Paracoccaceae > Boseongicola > Boseongicola sp. The sequence continues at coordinate 1,207 of NZ_JBVCWP010000169.1, read as the reverse complement.
TCTTTTAAAAGATACGCGGGTCAGGCGAGTTTGGTTCAAAAAATCGCCTTAGGACAGCTCGCCCGCCAACGCGCGATCCATCAGGGTAATCGTCTCCGGCACCCCGTACAGCGCAATAAACCCGCCAAACCGAGGCCCCTGCGACGCGCCCAAAAGCACCTCGTAAAGCGCCTTGAACCAATCGCGCAGCGGCTCGAACCCATGCTGTTTTCCGACGGCAAACACCATCGACTGCAACTCTTCCGGATCCGCTCCACCATCCCAATCGGCAAGCCGATCACGCAAGTCCTCAAGCGCTGCACGCTCCATTTCACTTGGCGCACGAAACTCGCGCGTCGGGCGCACAAAATCGTTAAAATATCGCACCGCGTGCCCCGCAGCCTCATCCATATCCGGGTGCGTCTCAGGCGTTGCATCCGGCGCATAGCGGCCAATAAAACCCCAAAGCGTTTCCTTGTCCTTGGCACCTGAAACCGACGCCAAATTCAACAACATCGCAAACGGCACAACCATATTCGACACCGGCACTTCGCCCTGATGAATATGGAACACCGGATTGGCCAGCCGCGCCTTTTCGTCTTGATCAACGTAGGCCCGAAGCTGCTGGTGATACTCGTCCACCGCTTTCGGGATCACATCGAAAAATAACCGCTTCGCCGTCTTCGGCTTTTGATACATGAAATACGACAGGCTTTCGGTCGAGGCATAGGTCAGCCATTCGTCAATCGAAATGCCATTGCCCATCGACTTCGAAATCTTTTGGCCAATCTCATCAAGGAACAATTCATAGGTGAACACCTCGGGCGCACGGCCCCCAAGCACCCGACAGATGTTGGAATAAATAGGCGTGTTCGGCGCGTGCTCCTTACCGTAGGGCTCGAAATCCACACCCAAAGCCGCCCAGCGCGCGCCAAAATCCGGCTTCCACTGAAACTTTACATTCCCGCCTGTCACCGGAAGCGTCGTCTCCGTGCCGTCCTCGTCATCAAAGGTGACAGTGCCATCCTTGGCATTCACCTCTTTCATTGGAACATACAAAACCCGGCCCGTCGTCGGGCTGATCGGCAGGAAAATCGAATAGGTCTGCTGGCGTTCTTCGCGCAGGCTTTTCAACATCACGGCCATCAGATCATCGTAACGCTCGCACGCCAGCAAAAGAGTTTCGTCAAAGCGCCCCGAGGCATAAAATTCTGTCGCCGAATAGAAT
>NZ_JBVCWP010000168.1:0-8774 GCF_057460485.1 Boseongicola sp. | reverse complement strand
GTTGTTGAGCCAGCGCCCTGCTTCCTGGCGATCTGCGTTGCCGATGACCTTCATTGCGGCGCCGTAAGACCGCAGTAGATCGGTCACGATGACATGTGGTTGGCCAAAGTGCTTCATTGTTTTCCTGAATTTCAATGCTGCTTTGCGATCGCGGCGCTTGGCAAAATAGCTTTCCGAGCACCTCACCTTCGTGATCTAAAGCCTGCCACAGGTAGTGCGTTTCACCGTTGATCTTCACAAAAATTTCGTCCAGATGCCATTGCCAATTCGAATGAGTACGCATCCGATTGACCCGGTTTTTACGGATCTCCACGGCGAACAATGGGCCGAACCGAGTCCACCAAAACCGGATCGTTTCATGGCTAATATCAACACCGCGCTCGTGCAGCAAATCTTCCACACTTCGAAGCGAAAATGGATAACACACATAAATCATAACCGCCAAGCGGATGATTTCGGGAGACGTCTTGAAGTAGCGGAAAGGGGAGTGATTTATCATCCGGAGACGCTAAATTGCCACCCTAACCGGCTCAAGCTAGTTTCCTCAGACAGGACCGTCCCCTATTCCCTCATTTTCCTAGCCTTTCGGCTTGCGGTAGCTTTCGTGGCACCCGCCACAGCTTTTGCCAACGGGCCCCATCGCAGCCTGCAATGCGCCCAAGTCCGTACCCGCTGCTGATTGCATGGCCAAAGCGGCATCCACAAAATCTTTGCCCTTTTCACCAATCTTGCTGTCCGAGGCCCAAATCGCGGGAAGTGCGCGAGTGCCTTCTACACTGTCGCTGTCAGAACCGGGCAACCAGTACCCAGCCTGGCTTAGCGACGCGAGGGCCGCGAGGTTATCCGCCGCGCCGCTTGCCGCAGCAGCATCATAGGGCGTTTCTTGTTTTGCCATGGCTCCGAGGAGGCCGAGATTGAAAGCGTGAAGCTGCATTTGAGACTGTCGAGCCTTTATGGCAGCAGCGATCTGCTTATCGCTGATGTGACCATCAGCAGAGGCAAGCACGGCAATAGAGCCGACAACCGCCGACATAATGGCCAGAGTTGATTTGCCCATTCTAATACTCCTTTGTGGGGTGAGTTTCGATTTTTGATTGCCCACAGCATAATTGTTCGTAAATGTGATAACAGTCACCATATTTGCAGAATTGGTTATGGATTAATGCACAACGAAAATTGGGACGATTTACGCTTTGTCCTGGCAGTGGCGGATACTGGATCTGTGCTGCAAGCGTCCAAGCACCTGAACGTCAACCATGCGACCGTACTGCGCCGGATTGCCGCATTCGAGGAACGATACGGAACCACGTTGTTTGAACGCACATCCCAAGGATATCGGCTGCTCTCGGATTGCGCACATGTCATTCGCGCTGCACAGGAGGCTGAGGTCGCGGTGCAGGCGGTCCACAGACTTGCGAGCGGCGGGCGTTTGACACTGAATGGTACTGTCAGAGTTACATCAACCGACACTCTGTGTGGGGCAGTATTGCCACGATTTGTTGCGGCAATGCGGGCCGAGGAGCAGAACCTCGCCATCACGCTGTTGAGTAGCAATACGCATCTGGATCTTTCAAGGGACCAAGCCAGCATTGCAATCCGTCCCTCTTTGCAACTGCCAGAGGACATGGTTGGGGAAGTCGCAACAGAATTGGGCTTTGCTGCATATGCTGTCGACCACGAGCAGGCCAATTGGTTGGGGTTGTCCGGCCCTTTGTCGCGCTCTGTTGCAGCGACGTGGATGGACGCCAATGTACCCGCCGGTCAAATCACGACATCGGCAGACAGTTTCCTGACTTTACAGGCACTGGCGGCGCTGGGACATGGCATCGCTGTGCTGCCTTGTTTTGTCGGGGATGGCGATGATCGTCTGGTTAGACTTCCAAAGTCCATGCCAATGCTGAGTGCTCCGTTATGGGTTGCGCACCATGTCGACGCTGTCGAAACACAGCAGATGCGTATTGTTAAGATGCGCTTGTTACGGTTTCTGTCGGACCAGCAAGACTTGGTCGGGTAGATTGAAAGTACGAGTTGAACGAGGGTCAGGATTGAACCCCCAAATTAGGTATGACTTTGATTGACTGCTTCAGAGATTGCAGCGCCGCGCTGCCGAGTTTTTGTTTCCGCAATCGCGAACGTCGCCTTGGATTTTTCACAGTTGCATCCGCCGCAACTGCAAACGGCGGCTTTGTCCGGAGGCTGTGTGAAAACTCGCGATTCTTCATGATTTCGCGCCGCTCGTTTTCGGGAGTTGCTAGTTTGATGGTTCAGATCGACCAGAGCGCGCCCAAATCTGGCAATTTCTGGCATTTGTAAAAGCTCTCGATAGTTTTCAGACAGCCTCTCCGCATTGCAGACCTCGGCCCAGAGCAGACCATCCTTACAGATTGACGTAGATCATGTCGCTTAAACAGAAGTTGTGATGATCTGTTCACAAATACACTTGGCACATAGCCAGTCTGATAGAACGTCAAATTGAAGGAGGCCCACTGATGGATGTGGCAAAGATCGCAGAGTACGCACAATCGCTCTACAACGCACATGGCGACAAGGCCGAGGCAGAGGCGGCGCAAAAGGCAAAGAAATATCAGGAGGAAGGAAACGAGGCTGAGGCTCAAACTTGGCAGTCCGTGCGACGAGCCATCAGCGAGATCCGGGGAGCTCACGAGAGTTAGATTCTTCGTGGCCGCTCTCAGACTTCAGCGGGTCCGGAAATACAATTTTTGGCGGTACTTCAACTGCGGAAGTGCAACACCTGTTTAGATGATCGGCCTTCGACACGTTTTTTCATTTCTTAACAAGATACAAGGAGTTGCGGTATGCGGAGAATTTTTAGCCTCACGGTAGTTATTGCCATAGTAGGGCTTTCTGCTTGTGACAGGGCCAATTCCAATTTGGAGCGTGCCATCATAGGCGGCGCAATCGGCTGCGCCGCCGGAGAGGTGTTGGCTGACGGTCGCTGCGTTGCGGGCGCCGCCGTGGGTGCAGGGGTTGGTGTTTTAACCAACTAGAACGCACCGCGAGCCACGGTATTCGTCAATCCATTCTTGCATACGCGGACCCCGGCTCGAAGGCTCGGTGCGGCTTAGTAAAGCATGCACTCCATTACAGGTGACATTGCCGAAGTGGATCAGGTTCTGTCTGTCGTAAGCGCGTGTGGGACAGTTTAGTGCGATTTGATATCTCTTTTGGGGCTTTTTTCATTGGCAATAGAGAATCTTAAATAAGATGGCACCGTCAGAAAAAATTGCGTTGAGGCGGGCAGGGTGGTGACCTAGCTTCGCGGGATGACAAAACGCAGCCATTGGGTGACAGCCTCGTTTTTTTAGTGCGGCACTTCTCTTTCAAAGGCATATAATGCGACATCCGCCCACCGGTCCGCATCAGATCCCGTTTGGCGCTTACACTCGACGACCGTGAGTTCACACAATAGGCACCATGACATGTGGGAAGATCGCTTTGCCCAAGAGGGTTATCTGTTTGGAACTGAACCTGTCCCGTTTCTCCTGAAGCATAACGCGCTCTTTCAGGCGGGTCCGTCTGCGCTGTCAATTGCTGAGGGCGAAGGGCGTAACGGCGTGTATTTGGCCAAGGTGGTGTCGCTACCGGCCAAGATGGTTGTCGCTCAACAGCCCATAAACCTATCTATTTTCAAGGAAATGGTAGGCCTCAAGAATAGTCGTGGTCAGCCCATCAAAAAAGCCCGGTACAGTGACATCTATAAGGCCTGCAGGTGCGTGCGCTTCATCGGCGATGATGTCTTCGATCGGTTTAATAACAAAAAGAGAGCTTGGAGTATTGAGTAGCTCCCGATAACTCGCTCCTTTTCCATGCTTCAGCACGTTGATCGCCAGATAATATTGGTGAACCCTATCGGCGAGGTCAGTTTGCTCAGATTCCAACAGCAATGATTTCAATTTGCGTGAAAACGGGCCCCGTCTAAAGTGGTGCTGCATCCGCGCTTCGAAAAGAGAGAATATATCGACCGCCGCCAATTCAAGCGCGTCAGTCGCGGCGCGAAGTTCCTTAACTTGGGCGTCGGACCCGTTCTGCCCGTCCATAAGTTTCAGAATTCCTGAAACGCAATCTTCGGACGTCTTTGCATTGGCCTGCGCCGCCGCAACCAGTTCAGGGACACTCTGTGAAGCTCGCATCATTCATTCTCCGTAGTGAACCACTTCCCATACGCTATGCGGCGAGGAATGATAGTGGTGGGACGGATCAATTCGGTTCGAGCAATTCGGATTTTGAGGTTAGGTCGAGGTGTTGGGGCCGTTTGATTCCGAGGCCGATGTCTGCTCTGCGCGACAAATCTACCGTTCGATCTAAATAACCGGAATATCGCTTCAACCCAAAGGAGAAGGGCCGCATTCTTGCTGCGCGCATTCGCAGAAACCCTATCGCTGCGAAGCAGTGGAAAACCAAGCCGCAACGCGACGGAAAAAGCGGCCGTTCACTCGTGCCACAGCGAAATTGACGACGGCAATGTCCGGTATGCCGGACTTAGCAGCTCTTAACTTCACTGCCTGCGAACGGCCGTCGAGCGGACAAATACGTTTTGGGGCGGGGCGGGCGAACGCGCCCGCAAAGTTGCTCAAGCGCACGAATGCGAGCGCTTCTTCGAGGCTATCCGCTCGCTCGTGCATAGGGTCGAGGGCGGCATGTCCAATGCCATTTACTGGGATCGCCGCGCCGGGACCGACGTTGCACGACCCTATCCGTATGCGAAGTGGGCGCTTCTTGCCGAAGAGGTTGTCCGCGGGTGACTGGCAGTTGTGCCCGGCGCGCCGCCTATTTCGGCAACATGAAAAACTCTTCGCGGACGATCTTACCCTCTTCGACCGAATAAACTGCGACCTCGCGCAGGGTCATCTGCCGACCGCTGGCTTTCTGCGTCACCTCGGCCTCGAAGCGCACTGCGAACCGGTTGGGCGGGTGGATATAGGGCCCGTCCGCATCGAGCTTTTGGATGTCATGCGTTGCCACCCAATCCTCACGTTTCGCTTTGATCGCGCCCCGGCCCCTGACGATCCGCACGTCGCGCCCGGGTGGCACAACCGCCTCAACCGACTCCGCGTTTTCGGCATAGATGTCGTCGACATGCGCAATGCCACGACGATCCCGCATCGCCTGAACCAATACCTGCCCGAGTTTGACTAGGTCTTCCATGACAGCCTTCCCCTTCATTGCCACCGAGTGTGGCACAGCTTCCCAGCGCATCAATTGACTTGGATCAGGGTGCCCGGCTGGCCGTCGCCTTTGCATCGCTCTGCCAGAGCCCGCAGGTGAGCCGTCTGAACGCTTGCCTTGTTCAGTCGGGCAGAATGGTGAGATGGAAGCGAGCGCGCACTTGCAGCGTAAGTCCGGAAAATCCTTATGAGAAGCATCGAACAGGTGCAGAGATCGTCCAGTTTGGATTGCGACCGAGCAGTTCTGTAGCGAGTGGCAGCTTCTCAAATTGAACCGTCCCTTGTTTGCCGGCGACCCAGAAGTAAGGATACTGGGTTATGGAAAAGAACAAATGTGGAAATAGATAAGATGTACGCGAACGTGCTGTGCGGATGGTGTTTGAGCATCAGGGTGAATTTGACAGTCGATCTGCTGCGATCAAATCGATTGCGCCCAAGATTAGCTGTGGGCCTGATACGCCCGGGCTTGGGTTCAGCGTGATGGCGTGACGACTGCTGAACGGGATCGGATCAAAGCTTTGGATCGTGAGAACCGCCAACTCCGGCAGGCCAGCGAGATCTTGAAAAAAGCATCAGCGTATTTTGCTCCCACTCTCATCGTTTGCTCTCCAAACGACTGCCGGGACGCAGGACGGAGCTCGGCCGCCCGTTTCGGAAATGATCAGTTTTATCCACTCCCCGGAAGTCGATACGCAGTATCGATGAGAGGGAAAGAGCACCGGGAGCTGTGTGAGGTCGAGCCAATCTGCCGTGTTTTGCAGATTGCCCCTTCGACGTTTTATGCGCCCCTGGCCGTCGAACGTGATCCAGACAAGGCGTCGGATCGCGCCAAACGTGACGCTGAATTGCGCCCTGAGAGGAAGCGGGTCTGGCGCTCCAGCATGGGGAGAATGCCCGCTTCCAGAAGAACAGTGGCACCGCAGATCGTGTTCGATCCCGACATTGGAGGGGTGTCGGCGGCTTCCATGATGATGAAACCCATGTAGGCACTCAGTTTTTCGGTGGGACGAGTAAGTTAACATCGCGAAACACACCGCCGCGCGGTTCGTTCAGAACGAAATTCCGCAGCTTTTCATCAAGGGCTATAAAGTCACGTTGCTCCCAAAGTGTGTCGTCGGCGCGCGCGCGACGCCTCCGAAGATGACATCGCCAACCTCACCCCCGGCATGTGGGCTGACGACATAAACTGTTCTTGTGCTCCGCACGGTCAGGCGCCCAGAATTTGATCAAGGAAGTGCCGGGTCGCATCTTCGCGGGGGGCGTCAAAGAATGTATCAGGGGGGCCTTCTTCGACGATGCGGCCATCAGCCATAAACACCACGCGGTCGGCGACCTTTCTGGCAAAGCCCATTTCATGCGTGACGCAGATCATTGTCATTCCATCTTCGGCAAGAGCCACCATCGCATCGAGAACTTCGCCAATCATTTCGGGATCAAGCGCCGATGTGGGTTCGTCAAACAGCATGATGCGCGGTTGCAGACACAATGCGCGCGCAATGGCGACACGCTGTTGTTGGCCGCCGGATAGTTCGTCGGGGTACTTTTCCGCCTGTTCTGCAATGCGCATACGCGTCAATTCCTGACGTGCCAGCGCTTCGGCTTCTGCGCGCAAGGCACCACGCACACGGATGCGAGGAAGCGTGCAGTTTTCCAAAGTCGTCAGGTGCGGGAAGAGATTGAAGTCCTGAAAAACCATGCCGACTTCGCGGCGCACATCGCGGATCGCGTCGTCGTCATCGGACAGCTCCACGCCTTCGACTTCGATACTGCCTGTGTCGTGGACTTCTAGGCGGTTGATGCAGCGGATTAGCGTGGATTTCCCTGAGCCAGAGGGGCCGCAGATGACGACCCTCTCGCCGCTGGCCACGTTCAAGTCGATGGATTTGAGAGCGTCAAAGTCCCCGAAGCGTTTATTCACGCCGCGGATCCGGATTGCGAGATCAGCCATGGTGGAGCCTCGTGCGGCGTTCGAGATATGCGCCGTAGCGCGACAGGCCGAAGACAAAGACGAAATATATGAGCGCGACGAAGACATAGATTTCGATGTAATAGGCACCCCATTCACCGCGACCGACTGCAGCCGAAGCCGAGGCGGTGACATCGAAAAAGCCAATAATTGTGACGATTGAGGTTTCCTTGAAGGTAATGACGACCTGATTGATTGTTGAGGGAAGCGTGTTGCGGAATGCCTGAGGGAGAATGATGTCCAAAACAACCGAACGGTAATTCATGCCAAGTGCCTGCGCCGCTTCCTCCTGCCCGGATGGGATCGACTGGATGCCCGCGCGGATAATTTCGGCCTGATAGGCGGCGTAGAAAATAGCGAAGGCAACGACGACCCGGCCCAGCTTGTCACCTTGCGCCCATTGAGGGACAACAAATGGCACGACGACCGCTGCGGCGAACAGAATAGTCAAAAGCGGCAGGGAACGCACAGTATCAATGAAAATTGCGGCCAGCCAATGGATGACCGGCAACTTCGAGCGGCGCGCCAGCGCAAGGCCAACGGCCATCGGCATTCCAAGAACGATAACCCCCGCAAAGATGAACACCGTCAGCGAGAGGCCGCCCCATTGTTCAGTGGTCACAACCGACAGTCCGAAGATACCGCCGTACATCAAGACTACAAAGGTGCCGAACCCGGCGATCCACAGTGCGGACAATCGCTTTATGCCCCACAGTGCGGGCAGGCAGGACAGGATCATGGTGATGACGATGATCAGACAGGCCAATGTCGAACGCCAGTGCTGATCAAATGGATAGAGGCCGAACAAGACCAGGCGTCCGCGCGCGTCAATAACGGACCAGCAGGCACCCGAGACCTCGCGGCACTGGCTGACGTCGGCCTCGCTCCAGACGGCATTCAAGAACGCCCAGTCCACCAGATTGACGACGATCGACACCAGCGCGGCGCCGGCGAGTAGTGTGACAATCCCATCGAACCAGTTCGAAAATAGCCGTTTTCTGAGTTGATGGAGGCGACCGGCCATTGCGGGTGGCGGTCGGGACAAAGCTCCGCCGGTCATGTCAGCTGCGCCCCTTGATTGCGAGACGGCCATTTATCCAGTTCATGGTCCCGCTGATGGTATAATTGATTAGAAGGAAGCCGACCATCAAGAGCAACAGAAGTTCCATGGTCTGACCACTTTGGTTGATCGAGGTTGATACGACCATGAAGTAGTCCGGATATCCGATGGCGATGCCAAGTGTCGTTGCCTTCATCAGCCAAACATACTGGTTTGTAAGTGCGGGCAGCATGGCGCGTATCGCCAGCGGGATCCGGATGAACCGGTTGATCTGCGCGTTAGAGAGGCCAAGGGCTCGGGCGGCTTCAAGGCGGCCCTTGTCGACGGACAGAAATCCGCCGCGCACGACCTCTCCAATATAGGCGCCGCCAAACGCCATGATCGCGATTAGGAGGGCGGAGAATTCCGGTTTTATGGTAACACCACCGACGAAACGCAGCCCTCTAAGCTCGGGCTGGCTGATGAGTGGCATTTCGGGTTCGTGGCCAAGAAACAAAAGCATGACTGAGATCGCGACAATTCCGGCGAGGACAAGACCCCAGGGTGCCAATGGGCGGGTGCC
>NZ_JBVCWP010000167.1:0-8842 GCF_057460485.1 Boseongicola sp. | reverse complement strand
TACTACCTCTCGATGCCGCAAGTTACGATCGCAGCTGATGGCAGCCAAGACGCGCTGGTCGTGCGGGTCACTGCCGGCGATTTCGTCGGCTGGGGTGAATGCGAGGCCTCGCCGCTGGTATCGATCGCCGCCTTTGTGACGCCAATGTCGCATGGTGCCTGCCAGCCGGTTTCGGAATCGGTCTTGGGGATGCCCTTGAACGGTCCGGACGATATTGCTGCAATGGCAGCAGCCGTCGCCTATAACTCAATGGACCTGTTGCAAGCCGCCCACACATGGTCGGGCATCGAGATGGCACTTTGGGATCTTTTGGGCAAAGCGCGAGGCGAACCTGCATGGAAACTGCTCGGATATGACCGCGCCTACCCCAAGACACCCTATGCATCTGTTCTGTTCGGAACCACTGCGCAAGAGACGCTGGAACGCGCACTACAAATCCGGGCCGATGGCTTCCGCGCAGCAAAATTCGGTTGGGCACCGTTCGGCGCATCACTTCAGGGCGATATCGATCAGCTTGATGCTGCCCGCGAGGGGTTGGGAGAGGATGGCGTCTTGTTGATCGACGCAGGCCAGATCTTTGGTGAGGACGTCGACGCGGCGGCGGCGCGCCTAGAAGCGATGGAGCGCAACCGTGTGACATGGTACGAAGAACCCTTCGCTGGCGATGCGCTCGCGGCCTATGCCGCACTCGGACAACGCACGAAAACCGTGGGTATCGCCGGCGGCGAGGCTGCCCATAACCGACAAATGGCCGAGCACCTGATCGACTTTGGCGGCGTGCGCTACATCCAGATTGATTGCGGTCGTATCGGCGGCCTTGGCCCGGCAAAACAAGTTGCCGATTTTGCCCTTTCCAGGGGGGTCGTTTACGTCAACCACACCTTTACTTCCAACCTTGCATTGTCAGCCTCGCTGCAGCCATTTGCCGGGCACGAAGGCCATGAAATCTGCGAATTCCCGACGGGTTCACAGGCCCTTGCCCGTGAATTGACCGTTAACCACATTCAACCTGATGCCGAGGGCTTGATACATCTCCCAGATGCGCCGGGTCTTGGAATTGAAGTCAGCGAAGCGGCGCTAAAGAAATACCGTGTTCCAGTTGAAATTCGCGTCGGTGACAGAACAATATTCGCGGCGTAGACGCCCGGATTATTGATCGTCGTAGCCAGAACGGGTGGTGTCAGACGGATTCGAATCAGTCTCTGCAAGGACAATGAAGCTGACCCTTATTACGCGCTGAGTTGGCGCGGTAGTGTCGCAAACTCTCAGGTGAGTCGAGACGCGGCCTTTTCTGGACACACTTATCCTGCCAACTCCGCAAACTGCTCGAAACCGGATAGCCCAATCGGTCGAATTGGCCTTTGCGGATCATGTGAGCAGTTTCAATACCGGCCAGGGTCGCCGCCGGGGATTAAACGATTTAAAGGTCTGGATGGGGCGGGTGATTTTCTTGATGAAGCGATGATCCTGCTCAATGATGTTATTGAGATATTTGACTTGCAGGACTTCGATCAGCCAGCACCAGCTCTGTAACACCAACAAGTAATTCATGTTGAACAGACCGGCCGCGTTTGAACCGCTCTTATCGATGACAACCTTTTCCGGCCAGCCATTGTTGGCGATGGTTTTGGCGAAAAATGCCGTCGCCGCCGCTTCATCGCGGCGCTTGGAGAGCATGAAATCAAGGGTGTTGCCGAACTTGTCGATCGCTCGATAGAGATACATCCAACGGCCTTTGACCTTGATATAGGTTTCGTCCATGCGCCAAGATCGCCCGGTCGGTGCTTTCCGGAGATGAGCCATTTCGGCCAGTGCGCCTGCGTATTTCCCAACCCACCGATTGAGCGTCGCATGATCAACCTCGACGCCTCGCTCGGCCATGATTTCTTCGAGGTCTCGATATGAGACCGGAAACCTGGCGTAGAAATAGACCGCGTAGAGGATCACAGATTTCGGATACTGCGCGCCTTTGAAACTGACCATTTTCCCGACCCTGATACTAGCCTTTCAAGCCGTGCCATCTGCACCAAGCATCGATCGAACGCAACGGATACCAAAAGTTTGCGACACTAACCTTGACGTGGACAACACCGACAACCCGATCGAGGCCGGCTTGGGATTTGCCGTCAAACTCGACAAACCCGGGGGATTCATCGGATGCGACGCTCTGGCCGACATAAAGGCCAACGGCGTTCCATCAACACGGATGTTGCAGTTCCTGCTACAAGACCCCGAGCCACTGTTGTATGGAAACGAACTGATTTTTCTCGATGGATCAGAGGTCGGCCATGTCCAAATCGGGGGATACGGCCACACGCTTGGTGGTGCTGTCGGCATTGGATTTGCGGAGCTGGACGAACCACTGACGGCGGCAATGGTCAACGAAGGCACATGGCAGATCGATGTTGCCGGGGTGCTCGTCAATGCGACCGCGTCACTCAAGCCATTATTTGATCCAGCGATGGAGAAAATTCGCTGTTAGACTTGACCGAAACGACACCTCAGTGTTCTGCCAGCCAATCCGTGCTGATCACAAGTTTCACCCCTTGGAGTACCAACCATTATCCACATAAAGCGCATGTCCGTTGACGAAACTTGCTTCATCGGACGCCAGGAAAACGACGGCGGAAGCCACCTCATCTGGCTCGCATATCCGCCCTTGCGTTGCGGCCAGGTCGCCGTCCTTCCAGGTCTGCCCGGCCGCGTCCAATTCTGCAATTTCGCGCAAACCGTGAGCAGTCTTTACGAACCCCGGACAGACCGCATTGCAACGGATGCCCTGATCGCGATACTCAATTGCGATTGTCCGGGCCAGTTGCAAAACAGCGCCTTTGGACATGCAGTAGAGCGACTCAAGCGCATACCCAAGTTCCGAGGCGATTGACGCAGTGATGACAACCGATCCGCCTCCATTTGACACCATTTCAGGCAGGGCTCGACGACAGACAAGAAAGGCCGAGCGGACATTGATATCCATCAGCCTGTCGTAGTCTTCCTCGGTCGACTCGTGCAGAGCCTTCACAATGATCGTTCCCGCATGGTTGAACAAAACATCGTAAGGCCCGACATCTGCTTTAATCGCATCAAATGCCCGATCTACTTCGTTTGCTTTCGAGACATCCGCGTGGAAATAATGCCCAGAGCCACCAGCCTTTTCGATCATATCCAGCGTCTGTTCCGCGGCCTGATCCTGAATATCGAGGATGACCACATGCGCGCCTTCACGCGCAAACATCAGCGACGTCGCGCGACCTATCCCAGCCGCACCTCCGGTTATGACAGCCGTCTTGCCAGCAAGGCGATCATTGGGTGTTTTGCTCATCTCATCGTTCCTTTTGATCACAGGCCGAGTGGTGTTCAGATGCTTTCGCCGCCATCGATGACCAAAGCGTGCCCGGTCATGAACGCCGACTGATCAGAAGCGAGAAACACAATCCCGCCGGCAATTTCATCAACCGTGCCAAAACGACCCATCGGGATGGTGGTTTCGACATATTCATCAAGCTTGTGGCGCCCACCCATCTGAATCTCAAAGCCGCGATTGAACGGTGTGTCGATGAAACCGGGGCACAGAGAGTTGAACCGGATATTCTCTTTCGCATAATCGGCAGCCATCTGGCGCGTCATGGCCAGAACCGCATGCTTGGTGGTCGCATAGGCAATCATCTCGCGGTCATATTGCACGCCGGAATTTGACGACGTGATAATAACACTTCCGCCGCCCTGAGCACGCATGGGCGCAATCGCCGCCTGCGCCGCAACGAAATGCGCACGCACGTTCAGCGCCCAGGAAGCATCCATATCGGCAACCGCTACGTCCTCAAGTTTCCCCTCGACCTGCAGACCTGCATGCGAGTGCAGAATATCCAGCCGGCCCTTTGTAAGCGCCGCCCCCTTAATGGCGTCGATCAATGCCTGATCATCGGTCACGTCAAGCTGGAGAGCTTCAGCAGCATATCCTTCGGCCGCGATAGACTGCGAAACAGCCCGCGCAGAGGCTGCGTCGCGATCCGTGACAAACACGTAAGCGCCTTCACGGGCCATCGCCCGCGCACCCGCCGCGCCAATTCCGGACCCTGCACCTGTAACAAGTGCGACCTTGTTCTCAAGCTGCAAAACGCGTCCCTTTCACAAAATCAAAGATCATCTTTTTTGTCCCCGTCTCAAGATAAGCTGCGCGACAACAAGCATGATCAAAGAGGCGCCCATCACCATAGTGCCGATGGCATTCACCTCAGGGGTAATGCCACGACGGATGGACGAGAAGATATAGATCGGAAGCGTTGTCTCTGATCCGGCGACGAAAAAAGCGATAATGAAGTCATCGAAGCTAAACGTGAAGCTCAGCAAAAATCCAGCCAGGATCGCAGGCGCAATCAGCGGCAATGTAATCTGGCGAAACGTGCCCAGCGGCGTTGCATAGAGATCGGCTGAGGCTTCCGTAAGCGCACCTTCCAGCCCGGCAAGGCGCGCGCGTACGATGATGATGACCAGCGCGAGGGTGAACATGGTGTGGGCGGCGATCAAAGACCCCATTCCCATCCGCAGCGTCGGCGCAGGGGCGCTGCCCGGCCAGAACGCTTCAAGCCATGGGTTCACAACGCCAAACACCGTCACCAGAGCAATCAGGGTGGCAATGCCAATCACGATCCCGGGGATCATCACTGCGATGTAGATCAATGCGTCAAACAGGGCCCGCGCAGGTCCCCGGATGCCCTGCAAACCAACGGCTGCCAAAGTTCCCAATACACTTGCGAGTGTGGCAGACACAAAGGCCACGAAAAGGCTGTTACCGAGCGCATCCATCACAAACGGATTGTTCAGCGCACGGCCATACCACTGGACAGAAAAGCCCTCCAGTTGGCTCGCACTGCGCCCGGCGCTGAAGCTGAACAACGCGATGATCGCGATGGGAGTATAGAGGAATACATATACACAAACGGCATAAATGCGCATGGGGCCTCACATCAGCGGAGCGTCGTCGTGCTGAACATTCAGCCGCGAAATCAGACGCATATAAAGTGTGACAGTCACAAGCATGATGACGATAAGCATCACGGCCACTGCCGACCCATAGGCCCAGTTCCGTGACTGCAGGAACAGGTCGACAAGCGCATTGCCAACGAAAAACACCTTGCCTCCGCCCAATAGGGCCGGGATCAAGAACTCGCCCATCAGCAAAATGAACACCAACATGCATCCCGTGGCGATTCCCGATATGGACATCGGCAATGTAACCTTCAGGAAGGTTGTCAACGGAGGTGCTCCAAGGTCAGACGACGCTTCAAGCAGGCGTTTGTCCAGACGATCTAGGCTGACGTAAATCGGAAAGACCATCAGCGGCAGATAGCCATAGATGATCCCAACCAAGACTGCGAAAGGCGTGTTAATCAAACGCACGCCCTCTATGCCAACAATGTCGAGGAGGGCTGGAATTCCGCGCCCCCCAAGGATGAAAATCCACGCGTAACTGCGAATGAGGATCGACGTCCAGAACGGAACGATCACCAACACCAGCAGCAGCGTTTTCCATTTATCACTGGTCCGAACAGCAAGCTGGTATGCCAGAGGATAGGCGATCAGTAATGCGGCCACCGTGCCCAGAGGCGCCAACATCAGCGTATTTTTAAACGCCGTGAAACGTGCTGGCAGGTTGGCATATTGCTCAAGCGAAAACGCCGGCACATAGCCGCCCGAGGGCGCGCGTTCGCCAAAGCTGAAGACAAAGACGACCGAGAGCGGCAGCACCAGCATAACCAGCAGCCAGGCGCCCGCAGGGGCGACCAGAAGCCAATTTCTTGCGCGCTGTGTCATATGCTGCCGCTCTCTCTTTTATCGCTTAGGCTGACTTGAACCGTGCCATCAACTCGGCCCGGCCGGGATCGGTCAACGTGGCCGCTGCACCAAACTCAAGCGCATTCAGCAGCTCAGCTGCGGGGTACAAAATTGGATCGTTCAACATCGCCTCCGGCAACAATGCGTTGGTGCGGCTGTCAGCAACCGGATAACCATGCGCCAAAACCTCGCGAGCGTTCACTTCGGGATCAAGCATGAAGTTAATCAACGCATAGGCAGCTTCGGTGTGTGGCGCACCCTTTGGAATAGCGTAATAATCGCTCCACAATTCGCCACCTTCTTTGCCCAGAATATACTCGATGTCCGGGATATCGGTGTTCAACTGCTTGCCGTCCCCTGTCCAGCATATGGTCATCCAGGCATCGCCCGAACGCATCGCGGGCTGATAATCTGACGAAATCGCAAAGAGATGTGGCTTGACGTCGATCAACAGCTTTTCTGCATCCGCCAATTCGCCTTCATCGATCGAATTGAACGAATAACCATGATAGTTCAGAGCGGCGCCAATCGTGGTCAACTGATAATCGTGCA
Organism: Boseongicola sp.; assembly: GCF_057460485.1. Lineage (NCBI taxonomy): Bacteria > Pseudomonadati > Pseudomonadota > Alphaproteobacteria > Rhodobacterales > Paracoccaceae > Boseongicola > Boseongicola sp. The sequence goes on along the minus strand of NZ_JBVCWP010000167.1, from coordinate 2,455 downwards.
CCATTGTGCGGCCCGAAAAATCGTCCATCGTCCGATCAAAGAAGTCTTTCCAGCTGTCCATCCCGTTGCCGCCGCTATGGCTGGTGTTCAGCGCAAAACCGGTTGTGCCCCAATTCTTTGGTACGGCGTACAATACACCGTCGACGGTTCCTGCATCTGCAAACCGCGGGTCAAACGCGCTGGCGTCATAGTTGGGAAGTTTCGACACATCGAGAGGTTCGATCAGCCCTTCTTCAACATAGGTCGTGATCGTGTAATTCGTGGGAACATAGACATCCCATCCACTGCCACCGGCCTGAAGTTTCGCGAGCATCTCCTCGTTGGAACCAAAGACATTCACCTGCAAAAACGCGCCGGTTTGTTCGGTAAACATGTCGAAATTTGCCTGATCGTGATAGTTTGGCCAGGTGGCCAGCACGACGCGGTCGCCAATATGGCTCGCAGCATAAGCGGGGTTTGCGCGCAGGCCCGGCAGAGCCGTCCCCATCACCGCTGACGCAGCACCAAGCCCCGTGACGCCAAGAAAATGCCGCCGCGTGACCGAGCCCTTCTGATATCGGCGCAGTTCTTCCATGAACTTCTTTTTTGAGATTGAGGTGTCTTCTGACATTGTTCAGTTCTCCTTGTTGATTGGTTTATTTTTCTTAGTCATTTCTTAGGATCAAAGCGGCCTCCGGATTCCAGTGAACCCATGCGGTATCCCCCTTTTGCAAAGTATCCAGCCGGCCATCGGATTGGCGTGGGGCCATCACTGCGATGTTCCCAAGGCGGGCATGTCTGACGAGGTATTCGGTGTGTTCGCCGAGAAAAATCCGGTTCTGGATCGTTACTTCCAGCGCCTCGGACGATTGCGTATCGCTCATCCGGATTTGTTCCGGACGAACGCTGACACAGGCCGTTTCACCCACAGGGATGGCATCGGATAGAAAAGCCCGATAACTGCGCCCATCGCTGAGTGAGATTTGCCCCGTCCCACCGTTCACCGCGATGATCTTGCCGTCGAAGAAATTGGACGTGCCAACAAAGTCGGCAACGTACCTGCTCTTTGGTTGATCATAAAGTTCGCGCGGCGTGCCGACCTGCACAATTTCCCCCGCGCGCATGACGCAGATACGATCGCTTAAGGACAAAGCTTCTTCCTGATCGTGCGTCACAAGGACAAACGTAATGCCCAACTGGCGCTGCAAATCCTGCAATTCGATCTGCATCTCCTTGCGCAGTTTTCTGTCTAGCGCGGCGAGGGGCTCGTCCAGCAAAAGCAGTTTCGGCTCGTTCACGATGGCGCGTGCCAGCGCGACACGCTGTTGCTGCCCGCCCGACATTTCCCAGATGCGCCGGTCCTTGAAATCCGCCAGACGCACAGTCTCAAGGACCCGCTGGACTTTGTCATTGATGCCGGCAAGCGGCAGCTTCGGCCGCTGCTGTTTCAAGCCATAAGCGATGTTCTGACCGACTGTCAGATGCGGAAACAGCGCATAACTTTGGAACACCATGTTCACCGGGCGCTGATACGCCGCAAGACCCGAGACGTCTTTTCCATCGATCAGAACGGTACCGGCAGAGGGCGCCTCGAACCCGGCAAGCATTCGAAGGGCCGTTGTCTTGCCGCAGCCCGAAGGTCCCAGAAACGACAGGAACTCGCCCGGCGCGATGGCCAGATCAAAATGCCGGACAGCCTGGACGTCACCATAGCTTTTCGAAACGCCCCGCAATTCGGCCACGGCACCCGGCAGCGCTTTGGCGGACTCCCGAGGATATCCATCAACGGAGAAGGTTTCCGCTACTTTTGTCATTTGCTACATATCTCACCCATGGACCAATGAGAGAAATTTTTGCGCTTTGTGTAAATATTCTTTTTGTTATACATGAATTGGTCAACAGAGAGGTCCAACTGCCTTGACCAATTGGGACATACAAGCCGCCCGGATCATCGATACTCTCGAAAGTGACGATCTTCCCGTTATCTTGTCCGAGGGACTCCGAGCGGTTGTTGACTTCGACTACACGGTCATCTTTGGCTACGTCGGCAACACCCAACCTTTGGCGCTCTACGATGATTTTTCGCCAGATCGCCGAGTGATGCATGTGGATGACTATCAAGAGGGACCATACCTGCTTGATCCGTTTTATCTAGCCGCGACGGGGGATGTTGCCCCCGGTCTTTGGCGTTTAAGAGAAATAGCACCGGATCGTTTCTACCAGGGCGAATATTACCGCAGCTACTACGCGCGCACAGGACTGGCCGAAGAAGTGGGCTTTCTTGTCGATGTTCATGACAAGCTGACCATCGTGGTGTCGCTGATGCGCAAGACCCGCAAGTTCAGCAAGGCCGAGATGAAGGCTTTGAAATCTATCTGGCCTGTGATCGACGCAGCCTGTCGCCGACACTGGCGCGCCACAGCGATCGAAGCGCGCAATCAGGCCCCGGCTGCTGACATGAATATTGAACGGGCTT
>NZ_JBVCWP010000166.1:0-8845 GCF_057460485.1 Boseongicola sp. | reverse complement strand
GGCGTGCTACAGTGTTCCAAAGAGACGAGCAGTCATTCACAAGGGCGGAGCTCCAGCAAACATGTCCACTGATACAGCCATTCTCGCTCCGGCAGGTCGAAGCTATCGTGGCGACATCACTGATCCCGACCGCTGGGCTACCTGGAAGCCAAACAAGGGCGATATCTTGGTCTGCACCCCCCCCAAATGCGGCACGACTTGGACGCAGACAATCCTTGCCATGCTCGTCAACGGAGGGCCGGACCTGCCCCAAAAACTGCCAATCCTGTCACCTTGGGTTGATGCCGATTTAGGAATTTCGGCCAAAGAGGTCTCTGTCACGCTCGCCGGGCAGAAAGGACGGCGGGTCGTCAAGACGCACACCCCTGGCGATGGCTTTCCGATTTGGCAAGATGTCGTCGTCATTGCTGTCTATCGCCATCCGCTCGACGTGTTCTTTTCGTTGCGTAAGCATGCCGCAAACATGAAGAATGCCGAGGAAGATCATATCATGCGCGCGCCAATTCCGCAGGCGATCCGTGCATTTCTTGAGGGCGCGTCAGACGTGAATGATTTTGATCGTGATACGCTCGCGACATTGGTCCACCATTATACGGAAACGGTTCTCTCAAGAAGATTTCCAGACCTCCGGCTTTTTCACTATTCTGACATGATACGGGACGGGCGGACCACGGTAGCGAGGCTGGCTAAAGCGGCTAATATTGATGCCGACGCCGCCTTATTGGATGCTGTCACCGAAGCGACGGCTTTTGGTGCGATGAAGGCAAACGCAGCGAACTATGCGCCCGTAGGTGGCACCGGGTTTTGGATTTCTGATGAAAGTTTCTTCGATTCCGCCAGCTCCAAGAAATGGGAAGGCCAACTGAGTGAGGATGAGATCGAACTATATCACGAACGACTGGCCAATCTGATCCCAGACAATCGGGCACGGGCCTGGTTGGAGAACGGAGACGGATAGAGAACCGTAGGTTTGTTTTGTCTTGGGCATGAAATTCAAAGGTCGTTAATTCCCGCTTAGCAGACCTTGGTGAATCCCGCAGCAAAGGTCGGCTTTGAGCGGCGGTCACAATTGATCGACGCAACACTTGCATTGAAACGCTCGGCGGCCGTTTCGTATCCCAGCGTCATTCGGGTCGTTCGTTAAGCTGTCTGGGCGACAGCACTCAGCTTGGCTTCCCTATGTGTCAACAAATCCGTCCCTTTTTGGAAGTAGGCCTAGCTGGCCCGAAGCTGCATATTTGGGCTTTTGAGAGAACATATGCGAAACAAGTCGCTGGTTGACGGGCTGTCCTGATGCAGGACGATGCTATCGTCTGAAGGTGTCATGACGGAGCAAGCATTTGCCACTATTTGGGGGCTTTCCTATTCCGATTTCGAGTTTCTGAGCCGGTATGGAGCGAAGTCCCGGGTCATGGTTGCGTGCCAGCTGCTTTTCTTTCGCCAGCATGGCTATTTTCCTGAGGACCGTTCTGCGTTTGATCCTGATGCGATCGAGTATGTTGCTGATCAAATTGGTATTGAAGACTGCCTTGCTTATAGCTTTGCCAGCTATAATGCCCGCCGCCAGCGTGCGGGCATTTTGGGTTTCCTTGGAGTCCGCCGGGCATCTGAGCGTGATCGCGCTAAACTTCAGGCATGGATGGGGAAGCACCTTGGCGGTCGCGACCTGAACTTGGCGGATTGGGTTGAGCGCGGCTATGCACAAGCCTGTCAAATGGGCGTTTTTGTTCCTTCGGAGAAAATCATGGAGCGCCTGGCCCACGCGTCCCGTCGTGATTTTCGCAAAGGTTTTCTGGCGCAAGTGGGATTACAGCTATCGGTCGAGACTATTGAGCAGTTGGAATGGGCGCTTTCTGAACCTTTGGCGGAAACGGGTTTTCAGCGGCTGAAGGACGATGTTGGTGCCGCATCGTTAGACAGCGTGTTGCGGGCGGCGCTGAGGGTGTCCTTTGTCGAGGGGCTCAATCTTCCGCTTGATATTCTAGTTGGCGTTGAACGCTGTTGGGTTTCGCGCCTCGCACGGCAAGTCGAGGGCGAAACCGCCTCAGAGATGCGTCGCCATGCGCTTGAGCGACGGTTGGGGCTTCTTGCCAGCTATCTGATGCATCGCAAATCACAGCTGACCGACGGTCGGATCGAAGATGTCATTTACCCTATCGCGGGCGCGGCCAGGCTACATGCTGTTATCGAAGAACATCGGACCAAGGGTACGCTGGATGCGCGCCGGGATACCTACTACGCTGATCTGGGCTTGTCGCAGGATGCGAAGAGCCCAGTAGCAGGTGTGAAAGCAGAATTGGAACGGGAGCTGCACCTGCTGAATGCAACCTTGCCCGACAATGACAAGGTGCGCCTGAGGTGGAGTGGAGAGAACCCTATTTCGCTTACGCCGTTGACGCCGGTTCCTCAGCCGCCCGGCCTGGGTGCGTTGAAGGCCGAGGTCGCCCGAGCATGGCCAATGACGGGCCTACTTGATGTTCTGAAGGAAACGGCCCTCGACACCGGTTTCTTAAACGGCTTTCAAACCTCGGCCAGCCGGGAGGCGCTTCCTCCGACACTTCGGGATCAGCGCTTGCTGCGCTGCCTCTATGGTTTGGGCCCGAATGCGGGCTTGAAACGCGTAGCCGCTGGTTCACCCGATGTCAGCTATGATGAGCTCTTGCACATTCGGAGGCGGTATATTGATCCTGCTGCTTTGAAGGCGGCCTGTGCGCAAGTTTCCAATGCGACGCTTGCAGTCCGAAATCCAGATGTCTGGGGACCGCCAGGCACGACTTGCGCAGTGGATTCAACCAAGTTCCGGGCGTGGGATCTCAACCTGATGACCGAATGGCACGCACGCTATGGCGGGTGCGGCGTCATGATCTACTGGCATGTCGAGCGGCAAGCGACCTGCATCTATTCCCAACTGAAGCGCTGCTCATCCTCTGAGGTCGCCGCCATGATCGAAGGCGTTCTGCGGCACTGCACGGATATGGAAATCCAAAGACAGTATGTCGACAGCCACGGCCAAAACGCCGTTGGCTTTGCCTTCTGTCACCTTCTGGTCTTTGAGCTTGCACCCCGTCTGAAAGCCATCGCGCGTCAGAAGCTTGCCCTTCCCAGTGCGGGCATGCGAGGGCAACTGCCCAATCTGCTGCCCATCCTGTCAGGTGTTGTTGATTGGGACGAAATTGAACGTCAGTATGACGAAATGGTCAAATACGCGGCGGCCAGCCAGCACGGGACGGCGGACCCTGAGGCCATCTTGCGCCGGTTCGCACGTTCAGATGTGATGCACCCTACCTACAAGGCGCTCGCCGAACTGGGTCGCGCCATCAAAACGATCTTCCTATGCCGCTACCTGCGCTCTGAGGCGTTCCGTCGGGAAATTCACGAGGGGCTGAATGTCGTCGCGAACTGGAACAGCACCAATAGCTTTGTGTTCTTCGGCAAAGGCGGTAAGATCGCCACCAACCGTGTGCGAGATCAGGAAACCGCTGCCCATGCGCTACAGCTGCTGCAATCATCTCTGGTCTACGTGAACACCCGGATGATGCAATCTGTCTTGCGCAACCCCGACGTGGTCGCGCGTCTGTCCCCCGAGGACTATCGCGGCCTTTTCCCGCTCATCCACCTCCACATCAACCCCTATGGCCGGTTCGAGGTCGATCTGGAAAAGCGGATCGATTTCGAACCCATGGCCGCATAAAGGCACTCATGGCGAAGAAAGAACCCCAAGTCCTGTGTTTGAAAATCACCCTTGGGTATGTCGACCCCGCACCGTGGCGTGAAATCGAGATCCGGTCGGACAAGACCCTGCCGCATCTGCATGACGCCATTCAGGCGGCCTTCCTGTGGAACGACATGCATCTGTGGGATTTCGAGATTGGCGACCGGAAATACCAGATGAAAAGCGAAGAGTTCTGGATCGAACCGATGTTCGGCCCGCCTTTGATGGAGGTCACCACGAAGAGGCTGGACTTCTTTTTGAACAGCAAGGTGCCGCCTGTGATCTATACCTACGATTTTGGGGATGACTGGGTGCATCGCGTCGAACTCGTTTCAAAGCGTTCGGTTGAGCCGAATGAACTGCAGCCACGTTTTGTTGCTGGTCAGTGGGCAACACCACCGGAGGACATTGGAGGCCCGCCAATGTACGAGGTTTTCAAGGAGGCACGTACAGATAAAAACCACGCGGAACATGAATGGGCCAAAGAGGGTGGATACGTCGATTGGGATCACATCGAGATCCATGCCGACGCTATCGCCGAACAATTCTCCAAACTGCAGAAGCAGAAACTACGACGAACCTCACACTGGGTTCGGGAGAGATGAAGTGTCATCATGGGTCTACCCATGGGGACACCTTCAATGACACTAGAGCAATCCACTTTTGTGTTCACTTTGGGCCGATTTCTCGATAATGAACAAGCCATGTCGAGGGCACACCCAAAATGAACACTTATCAGGCCAAAATCGGATATGCGCAGACCTCGACTGCGGATCAGAACCTCGATGCGCAGATTGCCGCCCTGAAAGCAGCCGGGTGTGGCATGGTCCGCACCGAGCAAAAGAGTGGTGCCAGCCTTGAGGGGCGGGCCGAGCTTAGGACGATCCTCGACTTCATCCACTCAGGTGAGACTCTGGTGGTCACCCGTATCGATCGGCTGGCCCGCAGCCTCAGTGACCTGCAGACAATCGTCGCCCAGCTGAAGTCCAAGGGCGCGCATCTGGCCGCAACAGAGCAGCCAGTGGACACCTCAAACGCCACGGGAAAGGCCTTCTTTGACATGCTCGGTGTTTTTGCCGAGTTCGAGACAAATCTGCGGCGTGAGCGGCAAGCCGAGGGCATTCTCGCTGCCAAGCAGCGTGGCGTGTATCGCGGCCGCCTCCCGAAAATCGATATGGCCACCATTCAGGCGAAGCTGTCAGAGGGCATGTCGCCTACGGAAATCGCACGTGACATGGGAATATCGCGGGGCACTGTTTATAAAGCAAAGGCTTTGATGTGAAAAAAAACAAGACAAAGCAGCGGCCTCCAGTGGCAAAGCCACCGGCCCAAACAAACACTAAAGTACCACCCCCGCGCAATCTGACGCCCCCGCTCTGTGAGAAACTGCGCCGGGACATGATGCAAGCGTGTCTAAAGGTGGCGGAGACGCACGGGTTGACGGTTGAAGGCGGGGAGCTGAGTGACATCGACTTGCGTCATGGTTTTGACATCAGCTTCCGCGTCGGTATTCCGATGCCAGACGGCGCGATCTATTCCCCGGACAAAGCCCTTTTTGAAGTCCTTGCTCCACATTTTGGCCTTGAACCATCTGACTATGGACGGCCCTTCAGATTGCGTGGAGACCTCTACCGGATTGTGGCAATCAATCCCAACAGACCAAAGTACCCGATTAGCACTGAGCGTGTTTCCGACGGGCGCGGGTTTAAGATGCCAGCCGAAACCGTCGTAATGTATCTGCAGAACTCCAGCGCCTGACTGTTCACATATTGATTCCGTCGGAGCCCAAATATGCAGCTTCGGGCCAGCTAGGCCAAGTAGTGTCGCATCAGACGATTGGTATTTTCACGAACTGTAGATTTCCCTCGATCGCAGGCGCTCCATAACGGCTGACCAAAGGGCCGGCGCTGTGCGCTCAAAGCTTCTCTTCCGTCTCACGGTTGATCGGATAGCCGCTTGCCGGGCCTTTAACCGGCTGAACCAGCATCCGGTCGAGCCACAGTTCGCGCCTTGTGCGAAATTGCTCGATCCCGATCGACATTCCCTCATGCCCTGCTGCCGGCTGCGCCTTGTACGTGCCGAGTAGCCTGTCCCACCAAGGGAGGTTAAAGCCAAAATTACTGTTCGTTTCTTCCGGTCGGATCGAGTGATGGACGCGATGCATGTCAGGTGTGACCACGATCAAGCGGAGGACTCGGTCCACAAGCGTCGGCAGCCGGATGTTGGAGTGATTGAACATCGCAGTTGCGTTCAACAGAACCTCGAAGATCAACACCGCGACGGCGGGTGGCCCCAATGCCACGACCACCGCCAACTTGATCCCCATCGACAGCAGAATTTCGACCGGGTGAAAGCGCAAGCCCGTGGTCACGTCAAACTCGAGATCCGCGTGATGCATTCGGTGCAACCGCCAGAGCGCGGGGACAGCATGGAACATCACGTGCTGTAGATAGATGACCAGATCAAAAACGATCACAGAGACGAGGATTGCACCCCAGCCGGGAACGTCGATGATATTAAACAGACCCCAGCCCTGGCTCTCTGCCATCACCGCCAATCCGACCGCAAGGATTGGAAAACTTAATCGCAACAAGATCGTATCAACCACCACTAATGCCAGATTGTTCGTCCAGCGGATCAATCGTGGGATTTCCTGCCGTCGCCGCGGCGCAGCGAGTTCCCAAGAGGCCATCACCACCAAAACGCCTAGAAACACTGCAAGGCGAAGTTGCGGTTCGGCGGCAAGAATGGACTCGGTCATTGGCATTGTCGGAGCTTCTGTGTTGCGGTCCGCGCGGCGCGGACTTCAGGTCACGGTGAACTGACCCATCATACCAGCATCTTCGTGTTCAAGGATATGGCAGTGGAACATGAACGGTGTCTCGCGGCTGGCGGGTTGGTCAAAACGGGCGAGGAGATCGGCTTCTCCCGGAACGAGCACAGTATCCTTCCAGCCGATGTTTTCCGGTCGTGGCGGCGCACCATTCTCGCTCACCACCCTGAACCGGACGCCATGGACGTGGAGCGGGTGGGCAAGCATCGTGCTGCGAACATGCCAGCGTTCGACGGAACCGAGGGCGACTTCGAAATCTATACGGCGCATGTCGAAAGGACGCCCGTTGATCGCAAAGCCACCTCCTCTCATCATCCCACCCATGCCCATATCCAGCGAGACCTGCCTGGTGTTTACCTCAGCTCCCAACAGGTCTTCGAGCACACCGTCCAGTTGCTCTGGCAGGCGGCCGATGCGCGTAGGCAGCGTCGTATCGGTCGCGAACTGCAGAATCCCATAGGACTGGCCCGGATCGCTCATCAATATGGGAGCGTCGCCACCCGAAAAATCGACAAGGATCTCCGCCCGTTCGCCCGGGGCAAGGCGAAGCGTGTCCAGCGCTACCGGCGCTGGCAGGAAGCCGCCATCTGTTGCCACCAGATGCATTGGGCGCGCGTCATCGAAGAACAGCGTGTAAATGCGGGCGTTCGAGCCGTTGAGCAGACGCAAGCGCGTGATCCCTTTTGGCACGACCGCCGTTGCGCCTGCCTGGCCGTTTACGAGCATCCGATTGCCGGAGAAGCCGTGCATCACGTCCATCCTTGAGGCGGAATAGACCATTCGACCCGCCGCATCGAACCGGCGGTCCTGCAGAACCAGCGTTAAATCGTCGATGCCGTAGGCAGACGGCAGGCCGCGAGCATCGTCCTGCCCGTCCCTCACGTGGATGACCCCGGCCAGCCCAAAATACACCTGCTCTGCAGTTTGTTCGTGGATATGCGAGTGATACCAGACCGTTGCCGGATCCTGCGCAATTACCATCTCTGGACGCCATGTCTCGCCAGTCGCAATAGGAAGATGTGGTCCGCCGTCATGCTCTCCCGGCACCAAAAGGCCGTGCCAGTGCGCGCTGATGGGATCACCGAGCGTGTTTTTCACCTCAGCGGCCAGCTCGCCGTTTTGAACGACGATGGTCGGCCCCAGATAGTCCTGATTGAACCCAGCCGTGGGCGTAGTGGCGCCTCCGAGAAAACTGGTGCTCCCGGCGCTTGTCGTCAGAGCCAAGCGACCGGTCGCCCGGGTGTCGAGAAGCGGCGGCATCGATAGACGCGTCAAGGGAGCCTTTGATTGGGCAAAGGCGCGCCGGGTGGGCAGCTGCGAAAGGGCCCCCGCGGCCCCAAGCATTGCGGACGATGAAGTCAGGAAGTGGCGTCGTTTCATTTTGGCCTTTCGATGCCGGGATGGGGTTAGGAAGATGCAAAAACCCTCGAGATGGGTCCTTAATAGTAAACACATTTCACAATTTTGACCGCAGTTCAGTAGGCGGCAAAAGGGGCGGCCCCAGCCTAGACAGGCGCTGGGGAAACTCTGGCCGCAGATCCAGATCAGTCAGCCAGCAATTTCTTGCGTTCCTCGAATTCCTTGGAGTCGATCTCGCCCTTTGCGTACCTTTCCTTGAGGAGCACGATAGCCCGGTCATGCGCAGCATGACCGTTTCCAGCCAGTCCGGGCCCGCCGAACTGCCGCATAAGATAGATGACCCCCGCAACGATTCCGACCAAGATCAGAATCATAAAAACTGGCCCGAGAAACATGCCAAAACCACCCCATTGGCTGTCGCCCCACATCATGCCATGTTCGTGAGCATACGAACCGTAACGGTCCGGGATTTCCCCGACCTGCGCCATGCCAGACGTGGCGGCAGCGCCGACTAGGGCGGTCAGGCTCGCAATTGTCTTGAACTTCATCTTATAGCTCCTCTTGCATGGGATTCCCTCTAACCACCTGTTTCTCATACAGAGAAATCAGCGCGCGATTCCTGATCTGGATCAAGTCGGCAGTTCCGAAATCCGATATCGTATTTCGAAGTCTTCCAGGCGCGGATCCGATCCCATGGCGTCGATGCAGGCGCATAAAAAATCCAGAGCTGCACGCGGTCACAGGTCAGTTTCGCGATCTCCCGAAGAAGGCAGTAGAGGCTATCTGAAAACAGAAGGAGGCGCGCAAACTCTAGAGACATACGGCTAGGCAGAAGATTATAGTTTCTAAACTAGTGCGTCGCGTCGCCATATTTGACAGCGTTTGAATTTTCTGAATCACTTCAAAAACATTTTTGGAGGTTTTTTGGATGGGCAAACGTG
>NZ_JBVCWP010000165.1:0-8976 GCF_057460485.1 Boseongicola sp. | reverse complement strand
TGGAATGTATTACCTGCGCGTTGTGCATCGATGCCTGTGACGAGGTCATGGATAAGATCGGCGCGGAGCGCGGACTTATCGATTATCTGGCGCTTGCCGACGAGCCACGCGAGCGTTCAGGCGATCCACCGCGCCCGATCTGGCAGCACGTCTTCCGCCTGCGCACTATGATCTACACTGCAATCTGGAGCGTTATCGGCATCGGCCTTGTCTGGGCGTTGTTTGTCCGCTCGGATATTTCGCTCACAGTCGAGCCTGTGCGCAATCCGCAATTCGTGACCCTGTCTGACGGTTCGATCCGCAACGCCTATACGTTGCGCATCCGCAACCTCACGGGCGCTGACCGGGAATTCCGGGTATCGCTGAACTCGGACGATATCCTGCGGATCGGCCTCGAGGCCGACAGCCGCCTGCCCAACCACGTGGTCGTGCCTGCTAATGAAACGCTAAGCGTGCGCACTTATGTCACCGCACGCTCCCAAGATCCGGCCGCAAGCCGCGATCGCACCGACTTCAGCCTCTGGATTGAAGCAGTTGATTCCGATGCGCGCGCAGGCGAGAAAACAGTCTTCAACGGAAAGGGATCGTAATGCCTGCAAGAACTCTGACCGGCTATCACGTCTTCGCCATTTTTGCCGCCGCCTTTTCGGTTATCTTAGCGGTCAACCTGACGCTTGCGTTCATGGCTGTGAACACCTTCCCCGGCCTTGAAACCAAAAACTCTTACGTCGCAAGTCAGACCTTTGATGCGGACCGCGACGCACAACTTGCGCTGGGCTGGACCGTCTCGGCGGATATAGAGGGCACCGATCTGGTGCTGTCGATCCTTGACGACATCGGCCCCGTTGTGCCGACCATCGTGTCGGCAACGCTTGGCCGCGCCACGCACGTTGGAGACGACCAGACGCCTGCATTTACCCATAACGGCGAAGCATTCGTCGCTCCAGTCGGTACCCTTTTGCGGGGCAACTGGAACCTGCGCCTTGTTGCGCGTGCGGCAGATGGCACGCTCTTTCGGCAGCGCATTGTGATGTGGATTGGTTTGTGATCGCAGCCTGTCCAGCCTGCTCTGCTTCGCCTGCCAACTATGCCGAGCCGGGCGATACAGGTGCGCCGACCCATCAGCTTTACCTGCCGACAATCCACTGCGCGGGGTGTATCCAAACCGTTGAAAGCACTCTGCGTGCACTCCCCGGTATCGAAGCCGCGCGCGTCAACCTGTCCTTGCGCCGTGTCGCTGTTACCGCCCCCTTCAACGCCGACCCCACTCCTTGGATCGACGCTTTGGCTGGCGCCGGGATCGAAGCCCACGAAGCCGATCTGGCAGATACCTCTGACTCCCGAGACCGCGATATCTTGATGCGCCTTGGCGTCGCTGGCTTTGCGATGATGAACGTCATGCTTTTGTCGGTTGCTATCTGGTCGGGTGCCACGGATGCCACACGCGATCTGTTCCACTGGATCAGCGGCGCAATTGCGATCCCTGCAGCGATGTTCTCGGCGCAACCATTCTTCAAGAATGCCTGGACCGCACTTGGCGCGCGCCGCGTTAACATGGACGTCCCGATCTCGCTGGCGATCCTTTTGGCACTTGGGATGTCGGTCTATGAAACAAGCGCTGGAGGCGAACACGCCTATTTCGACGCGGCCCTGTCGCTGACGTTCTTCCTTCTGGCAGGGCGGGTCCTTGACCAACGCATGCGCACGGCTGCGCGCTCGGCAGCGCAAGATTTGGCGGCACTTGAACCTCGCCGCGCCATTGTTTTACGGGGCGAAAATCGCGAAAGCACCGCGGTGTCGGACCTTGCCATCGGGGATGAGATATGGCTTGCTGCGGGAGGCCGCGTTCCTGTCGAAGCGCGCCTTACCGCAGGGAGTGTCCAGGTTGACCGCAGCCTTCTTACCGGCGAAAGCGATCCAATTCGCATCGACCTCGGGGACACTCTTTACTCCGGCGACGTGACCCTGACCGGGCCGATCACCGCAACTGTAACGACGGTGGGCGAAGACACGATGCTGCGCTCCATCATGCAGCTTGTGGCGCGCGCCGAGAGTGCCAAAAGCCGCTATTCTGGTCTCGCTGACCGTGCCGCACGCGCTTATGTGCCTATCGTTCATCTGACAGCCTTTGCGGCATTCGCGGGCTGGCTGATCATGACAGGTGATGTGCGCTATGCGCTGAACGTCGCCGTTGCGACCTTGATCATCACCTGCCCCTGCGCGCTTGGCCTTGCCGTTCCTGCCGTCGCGGCCGCTGCGACTGGCGGGCTGTTTCGGCGCGGGCTGTTGGTGAAATCCGACACCGCCCTTGAACGCCTTGCCAGCATAGACACCGTAGTCTTCGACAAGACCGGCACGCTCACCCGGCCAACACTGACTGCGCCTGACACGCTTGGCCGCGACGCCTGCGCCGTCCTGAAAGCGTTGGCGATGCAGTCCGACCACCCGTTGTCAAAAAGCCTTGTGAAAACGCTTGGCGACATTGCACCTGCCAGGCTTGGCAATATTACCGAGATCGCAGGCACCGGCGTGCAGGCCACATACAATGGTGAAACCGTGCGCCTTGGCCGGGGCGACTGGATCGGCACGGACGACGCGACCGCATTCCAGTTTGGGGATTCTTGGCCACTGCATGTGACCGAACATCTCCTGCCGGGCGCGCGTGGAGGCATCGAACAGTTGGAAGAAATGGGGCTGTCGCTGCACGTCTTGACCGGGGACAACGCCACAAAGGCCGACGCCTTGGGCCGCGAGCTTGGTCTGACCACTGTAATTGCTGACGTCGGTCCGAAGGAAAAACTCTCCTACATCGAAGGCCTCCAGGCGAAAGGCCATCACGTGCTGATGGTCGGCGACGGCTTGAATGATGTCGCAGCTCTTACGGCTGCCGACGCCGCGATCTCGCCGGGCACCGCGCTTGAAGCAAGCCGTTCTGCCGCTGACGTTGTCCTTGTGTCCGGTCAGATCGAATTGGTGTCTGAGGCCATAACCACGGCCAAACTTGCGCACCGTCTGATCCTGCAAAACTTCGGCCTTGCGGCAGCTTACAACATGGTCGCAATACCTCTGGCGGTCTGCGGCTTCGCCTCACCCTTGATGGCAGCCCTTGCAATGTCGACCAGTTCGATCACTGTGACCCTCAATGCTCTCCGTGCGAGGTAACTATGAACATTCTCGTCATACTCGTCCCCTGTTCGCTGCTTTTGGGCCTTGGCGCCTTGGCCGCTTTTGTATGGACGATACGCAACAACCAATACGACGATATGGAAGGCGACGCGCATCGCATCCTTCTGGACGATACATACGATATGGCGCCCCCAGCCGCGTCGAAGCCGCAGAAATAGCCTAATTGGCCCGGTTTCTCATCCTTCAATAATACCCCCCGCTTTGCCCCAAGGTCGTTCGCGTTTGCGAAAGAGTGAAACAGTGGCGCGTGTTTGATCGGAAGTGCGCGACAATGGAATTGCACTTCTACCGCCTGAAAAATATCATGAATTCAATGAGTTAAAAGACATCTGGCAACGAGTGACCGAAAGTCACGCGTTTACGCTTCGACAAAGCAGTCTTTCGCGGTCTTCACCATTTTCCTGCCACATTTCTGTCTAGGGTCAGTCTTGATTTACTGAGTTTCGGTTTCAATCTGACGACGCCCATAGTCGCCTTGTTCTGACAGAAACCAACAATCCGAGTGCCGTTCGACAACGAAAACAACCGATGCGGGCCACAGATTGGTCGCGAAAACGGGAAAGGATTGACATGAATACGACTGCATATTTTGACGCATCAACCGTTGACACACCGGCAGGCCTCGCCGCCACAATTTCCGCATCTGACGTCACGGGCATCCCAAGCGAAGGCACTGGCCTTCTGGGCGCCGCTAAGCAGCTCGTCCAGTGGTTCCTTGGAAATCGTCATTGTCGTCATGCTCCTTTAGTTTGGAAGCATGGGCCAATTTAGTCATACACAGAAGGTCGTACACTCTCGGATCACATGGTCCGGGACGGACTTCAGGTATCGCGCCCCTCAAGGCTGCTTTCCAGCCGATCAATCGAATTGGCCAGACCCTCGCGATTGGGATGCAGGCGCTCAACCTCGCGCCAAGCGGCCAGCGCACCCTCGGGTTGCCCGATCTCTTCAAAGATAATCGCAAGGCCCGACATCGCTCCAAAATGGTGGGGATTTAACGCAAGCGTGCGGCGAATGTCTTCTAAGGCCAACCCGTATTTCTGGTTCTGAAAATAGGCTGTGGCCCGTGCATTATATCCTTCCGCAAAATCCGGCGCGTGGTCGATCAGGGCGGAAAAGTGGAACAGGGCTGACGTCATGTCACCGTCAGCCATCGCAGCCATGCCGCGATCAAGCAGAAGGTCCATCGCATCAGACCCTGATTGGGACCAAATGGATTGAATACGCCCCTCTATCTGAACGGCAGCCGACGCATCAGCCGTCTTCAAACCCTCAAGCAATGCCTCGATCTCGTTGTCTTGCGCCGCCGCGGACGTCAGGAAAACCTGACTTGCACATAGTGCCGCAACGGCACATTTGAGATATGAAGAGAAAAACCGCATGACAGAATGAAGTTTAGCGTGTGGGGCTGCAATTGCCAGCCCTGCCGCGTCACGAAACCGGGAGAAGACCATGAGTGATATGATTGAACAGGCCGTCGCCAAACTAAACGAAAAACTGGACGCAAGCGGCTTTGACGGCACCGCGAAATTCGTCGTGGAAGACGAAGGCGAGATTTTGATGGACGCCGACGGAGCCCGTGCGGAGGATGGTGACGCAGATGTGACCATGACGGCTGACGTAGAAACCTTCAAATCGATCCTTTCCGGCGAGCTGAACCCAACCGCCGCCTTCATGTCGGGTCGCCTAAAAGTTGATGGCGATATGGGGGCTGCTATGCGTCTTGGGGCGGTGCTGTCCTGATAAGCGCGGCACCTTTCGATACCGCCCTGTCCAAGGGCCCAGCCGCCGAGGCGTTCTGGACGCAGGCGGCGGATGGCACGCGCTTGCGTGTCGGCCATTGGTCAGCAGACGCGCCCAAGGGCAGCATTCTGCTGTTCTCGGGTCGCTCGGAATACCTTGAGAAATACGGTCACGTCGCGCGGGATTTAACCGGTGCCGGCTATTCGGTCCTGTCGATTGATTGGCGCGGGCAGGGGTTCTCTGACCGTGTCACATCCGACGCACGTCTTGGCCACGTCGCCGACTTCGCTGACTATCAGCTTGATGTCGCGGCTCTGGTCACAATGGCTAAAGCCCGCGACCTGCCAAAGCCTTGGCATCTCCTCGGTCACTCCATGGGGGGCTGCATCGGCCTGCGCGCACTGATGAATGATCTTCCCGTTAAGAAGGCTGTCTTTTCGGCGCCGATGTGGGGCATTTTCGTGGCGCCAAACCTGCGCCCAATCGCACGCATTCTGCCGGGTCTTTCGCGCCTATTCAGCGGGCAACTGCGCACAATCCCGGGCACCAGCCCACGAAGCTATATGACGGACACGGCCTTTGCGAATAATCTGCTGACCACGGACCGTGACACCTGGGACTACCTGCAACGTCACGCTGAGGCAGCACCCGAATATGCGCTTGGCGGACCCACGGTGCATTGGTTCGAAAAGGCCCGCGAAGAAACTGCTGCTCTGCGCGCTGCACCCCGTCCAACACTTCCCGTCAAGACAATCGCAGGCACTCGCGAAGCCATCATTGATTGCAAAGCACTGATCGCCATGCACGAAAACTGGCCGTCAGGGTCGCTTGAATGGGTCGAAGGCGCGCGGCATGAATTGATGATGGAAGCACCCGCCATGCGTCAGCAGTTCTTCGATAAGGCATTCATGTTTCTAGAGGACAGCGCCGACTAGATCTTGATGTCGCTAAACGCGTCTTTCAAAGCAATCGACCAGGCCGCACTCATCTCGCGAAACACGTCGTCACCCTCTTCAATGCGACGGGACTCGGTGACCCGGCAGGTGTCTTTTTCGATTACCGTTAGGTCGAGAGGCATACCGACGCTGAGGTTCGAGCGCACGGTCGAATCCATGCTGAGTAATACGGCCTTCTTTGCATCCGACAGCGTGGTTTGCGGCGTCACCACCCGGTCGAGAATAGGCTTTCCATACTTGTGCTCGCCGATCTGCAGGTAGGGCGTATCGGCTGTCGCTTCGATGAAATTACCTTCGGGATAGATCAAGAACAGTCGCATCGCGCCCCCCGCACGCTGCCCGGCGACAATCATTGAGGCAGACGCACTTGATGCGTTTTCGCCCATCCGATTGCCAATCTCCTTGCTGGTTTCGTTCAATGTTCGCCCAATTATTTCAGCAACTTGCAGCATGCTTGGGGCCAGCAGTATCGACGATTGCGGCGTGGCGTCTGTGTTGGCCGCGGCCTCATCAAGTCGCGCCAGCGCGGTCTGCGTCACCGACAGGCTACCGGCGGTCATGATGATGATAATCCGTTCGCCGGGAACATCGAAGGTGAACGTCTTGCGATAGATCGAGATGTTGTCCAGCCCGGCGTTTGTCCGCGTATCGCTCAGGCATACAATGCCCGCGTCCAACAAAAGGCCTACGCAATACGTCATTTTATCTGCGACTCTCTGATTACGTCCTGAGATCGTGTAGTCCTCACCGAAGGGTCTCGCAAGGCTCATACACCCAAGCACGTTACGGCAAATTAAAAAGGGCGCGATCCCCACCCGGATCGCGCCCTTGCCCCACCCAGCAGACGCAGCGGCCCTAAAAGGTTACCGTTTTCCGCGTCCCGAGCATCTCGTTGTTTTAAAGTTCGTCGCCACCCTTGTTGTGTCCATCCGAATTCCCGGGATCGCCCGCCTCGTCACCATTACCGCGACCAGAGTTCGGGTTCTTGCCACCTGTCGATGGCGTATCATCGCCGGTCGACGTTTGATCGTCCGAAGGTGCCGGGTCGTTGACAGACGTCGGATCATCGGTTGGACCGGACGTTTCCGTTGGGATCGGATCGTCGAAAGAAATAGTCGTAGTGCCATTCCGTGCAACACCGCTCGGCTTTGTATCAATGAAGCCAAAGACTTCTGTCACCACGCGGCGATTTTCCCGCTCGCGGTTCAGGGTCTCAATAGCCGGCGCGTCTTCACCGAAAGACACCATGGCCTCAAGGCGCTCTTCTGAAATGCCTTTATTGATCAGATAGGCAACCGCCGTTGTTGCACGGCGCAGGCCAAGGTCGATGTTGTATTCTGTACTACCGACACGGTCGGCGTGACCATAGACGCGGAACTTAACGTTTGCGTTGTCGATGATCCAAGTGGCTTGTGCGTCAAGGCGAGCTGCCGCTTCTGCGTCAAGCCAGTCTTCGTCAAAACCAAAGTTAATTGTATAGGGCACGTCATTCTGGAATTGGCGGGCCACAACCGACAGGCTTTCGGCCTGTGGGATCTGCAAAACAGTTGCAGAGCGGGAAATTTCGGAGGGAGCACCGCAGCCGGTGAGAGCGGCTGCGGTAATCAGGAGACAAACAATACGCGTAGAAGAACCAAACATATTCTTCACTTTCACTCGTTACAAAACAAAACGCCGCGGGACACTTGCGACTTGGGGCATTTCTAGGGCGAGAATGTGGCAAGAGTTTGACCCCAAAGCCGATTATTGACATCATTTTGGCAATAGTGTCGGGCTGCCTTGAAGCACTGTTTCCAAAACCGCAGGGAATGGCGCTGTTTTGGTTAATTCCGGCAAGCGAATGTGTCGGAAAACGGGCGTGCGGACCGAGAATCGACCGGCGGCGTACGCCGGTCTGCTTTTCTTTTCAGCCGAGGTCTTTGTAGTTGACCGTTTTCACATCGGCGTCGGGTGCCGATTTTTCGCGTCGCACCAAAAGACGGTTTAGCGCGTTCACATAGGCTTTTGCGCTGGCCACGACGGTATCGGTATCTGCCGACTGCCCGGTCGAGATCCGACCCGCTTCTTCCATCCGCACAGAGACTGTCGCCTGTGCGTCCGTGCCTTCGGTCACGGCATGCACTTGATACAGCTGCAACTGGGCGTCATGCGGGAAAAGCGCTTTCACCGCATTGAACGTCGCGTCCACCGGCCCGTCACCTTGCGCGGTCGTCTGCTGGTCCACACCGTCAATCGTCAAAGTAAGGTCAGCCGACTGGGGCGCTTCGGTGCCGCAGATCACACGCAGGAATTTCACCTGAATACGGTCATGCGCCTCGCCCGACTCCTGATCACGCATCAGCGCTAAAAGATCATCCGTGAACACTTCTTTCTTGCGATCGGCCAGCGCCTTGAACCGCACGAACACATCCTTCAGCTGGTTGTCGCCCAATTCAAAGCCAAGCTCTTCCAATTTCGAGCGCAGCGCCGCGCGTCCCGAATGCTTGCCCATAACGATATTCGTCTCCGAAAGGCCAACGTCTTCGGGGCGCATGATCTCAAACGTCTCGGCGTTCTTCAGCATGCCGTCCTGATGGATGCCACTTTCATGTGCAAAGGCATTCTTACCGACGATGGCTTTGTTGTACTGAACCGCAAAGCCAGAAACCGTCGCCACGCGCCGCGAGATATGCATTAGCTTGGTGGCATCAACGCCGGTAGTGAACGGCATAATGTCTTTGCGCACCCGCATCGCCATAACGACTTCTTCCAAAGCTGTATTGCCCGCGCGTTCGCCGAGCCCGTTGATCGTGCATTCAATCTGGCGCGCACCGCCCTCGACAGCTGCCAATGAGTTCGCCGTCGCCATGCCAAGGTCGTTGTGACAGTGCGTGGCAAAAATCACGTCGTCCGCCCCCGGCACGGTTTCGATCAGCCGCCGGATCAGATCGGCGCTTTCGCGGGGCGCGGTGTAGCCGACGGTATCTGGGATGTTGATTGTGGTGGCGCCAGCCTTGATTGCGATCTCGACCACTCGGCAGAGGTAGTCTTCCTCGGTGCGGGTGGCGTCCATCGGGGACCATTGCACGTTGTCGCACAGATTTCGCGCGTG
>NZ_JBVCWP010000164.1:0-9075 GCF_057460485.1 Boseongicola sp. | reverse complement strand
CGTACGACACGTTTGCGCGACGTGTTCGATGCGATCCTCTACATTGCAACGACCGGATGCCAATGGCGCATGTTGCCCAACAAATCCCGATTCAACGCAACACCCGCCACAAGCGCCCCTATCGCGGAGCGATTTAGTGCTTGAGCCCAACCCAGTAGTTGGTTCAAGCTGCAATATCTCTCGTAAAGTGCTGAAACCGGTTATTCGCAGCGGACGCGTGCCGAGCACGCCATGACTTTGGAAGCCGACAGCAGCCAGGTTAAATGTTTGAAATAACTCTGCGGTGCTGCGCGATCGAACGAAGTCCATTTTTAATCAAGCGCTGCCTCGGAAAAACTGGCTCATAGTGATCGGAATGCCTATGCGGCAGCATTTGTCTGACCAAAATCAAAAGACCGGGAGAGATAGTATCTCTGAGTCAAACCAACAAGGCTTTGGCTTTCTCAGGGCTCAATCGCTCAGGGCGGTTGCAAGTTGTTGTCATATCAATCCAGGTGCGCTCATCGGCCGAACGGAGGATCGCCGTCATGATCTCAACAACGTGGGTCGCAAGTTCAAGGCTACAGCGATGAGGCCGATCTTCCGCGATCGCCGCCGCCATTTCTGCCAGCCCCGAACAGCGATAATTGGCGCGACCAATGCCTCGGCCATCTTCCATGTTTTCGATCCCGAAGGGATGACCCTGCGAAGCAACTTCAGCCACACTGTCTCCCTGCTCTGCAAGAAGCACATCCCCTCCGAAGAAGTTCGGATCGGGCACATAAAGTGATCCCTTGGTGCCATAGAGCTCCATATTTTTATGCCGATGCGCCCACACATCCCAACTTGCACCCAGTGTAATCAGGGCGCCGTTTGCGAACTCCAACACCGCGTGAATGTTTGTTGGCGTTTCTACCGGCACAGTTTCGCCAAGGCGCGGACCGTTGCCAATTATCCGGGTTTTGGAGCTGGCAGATGCCATGGCAGACACGGTTTTCACAGGGCCAATCAACTGCACCAGGTTGGTCACATAGTAAGGGCCTAGATCAAGGATCGGACCTCCGCCCGGTTGAAAAAAGAAATCTGGATTTGGGTGCCAGGATTCCATGCCGGGCGACATCACGTGGCATGTCCCGCCGATGATCTCGCCAACCATTCCCTCGTCGATAGTTGAACGCGCCAATTGGTGTGCGCCGCCCAGAAATGTGTCCGGCGCGGATCCGACGCGAAGCCCTTTTTTCGCTGCAAGCTCACGAAGGGCCTCGCCTTCTTCAAGCGTCAATACAAATGGCTTCTCAGAATACGCGTGCTTCCCGGCTTCAAGGATCTGCCTTGTCACCTCAAAGTGCGCCGCCGGTATTGTCAGGTTCACGATGATCTCGATATCGCTGGCTGCCAAAAGCCCATCGACCGTTTCCGCTCGAACCGAGAATTCCTCCGCGCGGGCCACGGCTGCATCCATATTCAGATCGGCGACCGCCAGCACGTTGATCGAACGGAACAAAGGCGCAAGTTTCAGATATGAGAAAGCAATGTTCCCGCACCCAATTATTCCAACTCCAAATTTCTTCATTATAAGTCTTCCTCAAAACGCCTTAACACTCGCCAACGAGCGTGTGGCCATGCGTTTGTGATCACTTGGGTTGTCGTGTTCGACGACATACCGGTTCACACCTGCCGCATCCATTGCAGGTTTGATGGCCGCCCAATCCAATGAGCCGTAACCGACATCCGCCCAGCCGTCTTCATCGGCATTTTCACCTTTTGGGGCAACATCCTTTACATGCGTCGCAACGATACGGCCGGCATACTTACTCAGCCACGCGACAGGGTCCTCGCCACTGACATGAACCCAGGCAATATCAAGCTCGAGTTGAATATTCTCAGATGCCTCGGCAATGATATCGAGTGGCATTTGACCCTCGACAGGCTCCAGCTCGAATTCGTGATTGTGCCACGCAAACTCCAGACCGGCAGCCACAATTGGCTCACTCATCTTCGCAAGTCTGGCCGCGAATTCCTTCCAGCCGGCGAGAGTCGTCGGGCGATTTTCTGCGGCAAGATAAGGTGCAATGACAGTGCTGATCCCCAATGCCCGTGCGATCTCAATCACTCTCTCAGAGTTGCTCTCAATGAGATCGGGGGCAAAGTGTCCTGTTGGCATTGTCATTCCATGCGCCGCCAAGAGCGCCTGTGTCTTGGCCAAATCCTCATAGTGCGGGCCAACACCTTCGACTTCCTTGTAGCCTGCATCCGCAAGCATTTTGAACGTCTCGCTCGTATCCCAGTTTCGCGAGGAATAGAGTTGGTAAGATATGCGGGGCATAGTAAGTCCTTGAAATAATTAACGTTCGCAGAAAACCAGGCCGGGTCGCAAACGGCCTGAGACGGTCTTATCAGAGGCGTAACTCGGATTTCAAATCGAACAACGAGGCCATTGCCGGGTTGATTCCGATCCGCAGTTTCTCCCCAACAGAAACGCGTGACTGACCGTCCATTCTGACGCGGAAGTGCTTTCCTGCGACCTTGCAATCAACAAGCGTATCTGACCCCGTGGGTTCGATCAGGCTAATCTCAACGTCGACCTGGAATGGGGCGTTTCCGACAAGTTCGCCGGTGACCACATGCTCGGGTCGTATGCCAATCGTCGTATCGCCGTTCACAGGTCCACCGCCTGCAAACGCATACCGCTCAAGCGGGATCACAAGGTCACCGACGTGAAATGCGCCTTCGTTGATCTTGCCCTCAAGGAAATTCATCGACGGTGAGCCAATAAAGTCAGCAACATACTTGTTGACCGGACGACCATAGATCTCGTCCGGAGACCCCAGCTGCATGATCTGGCCGCCCCGCATGATGGCAATGCGATCTGCAAGCGTCATCGCCTCAATCTGGTCATGTGTCACGTAAATCATCGTATTTTGGAGGCTGTGGTGAAGACGTTTGATCTCTACACGCAAATCGGCGCGCAGCTTCGCATCAAGGTTTGAAAGCGGTTCATCGAATAGAAAGACGTCGACATCGCGTACCAATGCACGGCCAATCGCGACGCGCTGTCGTTGGCCACCGGACAGAGCGGCAGGTTTTCGCTTCAAGAGCGGCTCTATCTGAAGGACTTCGGCCGCACGCTTTATGCGGCTTTCGATCTGCGATTTCGGGAGCTTGGCATTTTTCAGTCCGAAGGAGAGATTCCCCTCAACGGTCATCTGCGGATATAACGCGTAGGACTGGAAAACCATGCCTATGCCGCGTTCAGACGGCTCGGCCCAGGTCACATTTGTCCCATTGATATGAATCTGTCCGCCACTGACGTCCAGAAGTCCGGCAATGCAGTTAAGTAAAGTTGATTTACCGCAGCCGGATGAGCCAAGCAGTACAAGAAATTCCCCTTTACCAATTTCCAGATTGAGGTCTTGCAGGACTTTGATTGCGCCGAATTGAAGGTCGAGATTCTTAATTTCAACTGAATTTGTCATGAGATCAGCCTTTGACTGCGCCGGCAGCAATGCCGCGTACGAAAAGTTTTCCAGAGACGAAGTAAATGGTCAGAGGCACTAGACCTGTTAATATCGTCGCCGCCATGTTGACGTTGTATTCCTTCACGCCCTGCGAGGAGTTCACGATGTTGTTGAGCGACACCGTCATGGGATAGCTCTCGGGGCCGGTGTAAACGACACCAAAGAGGAAATCATTCCAGATACCAGTCACTTGCAGGATCATCGCAACCGTGAAAATTGGTAAAGACATCGGCACCATGATGCGGAAGTAAATGCCCCAAAATCCTGCACCGTCTACGCGCGCCGCCTTGAATAACTCCTCGGGAAGCGATGAGAAGTAGTTCCGGAACAAGAGCGTCAGGATGGGCATTCCAAAGACCGTGTGAACGATCACCAAGCCCGTCAGGGACCCGTAAAGTCCGATTTCGCGCAACATTATCACGATCGGATAGAGCATCACTTGATACGGAATGAACGCGCCGAAGATCAGGATAGTGAAGAAGACATTGGCTCCTTTGAACTTCCAGTTGGCGAGCGCATATCCATTCACCGAGGCAATGATGATCGACAGGATCACCGAAGGAATTGTGATGCGAACCGAGTTCCAGAAGCCAGTGCTTAACCCATCACAAGTCAGACCTGTGCAGGCCTGAGACCACGCTTTGACCCAAGGCTCGAAGGTGACCTCAAGGGGCGGCGCAAAGATATTGCCCATGCGGATTTCCGGCATGCCCTTTAGCGATGTCACAATCATAATATAAAGGGGCAGCGCGTAATAAAGCGTGACCACAAGCAGTGTCCCGTAAAGGAAGATATTGCGCCGAGAGAAGGCCTTCGTGGGCTTGGGTCCATGCGGACCTGTAAAGGTATGAGATGTTGTATCAACCACGGTTCTTCGAGCCTCCGAATTCGAGAAATGCCCAAGGGATGACAACCAGCGCCACCGTCACCAGCATCATTGTAGAAGCCGCAAAGGCCTGGCCGAGATTGTTGGCCTGGAACATCATGTCGTAAACGTATTTGGCCGGAACCTCAGTTGCGATACCGGGTCCACCTCCGGTTTGCGCGACAATCAGATCGTAGATTTTGACGATCCCCGTTACCACAAGCACCAGCGTGGTGATGAAGACCGGGCGCATCATTGGGATGACGATAAATAGATATGTCTTCCACGACGGAATTCCGTCGACCCGGGCCGCCTTCCAGACGTCCTGATCAATACCGCGCAAACCTGCGAGCATCAGCACCATGACAAGGCCACTCCCTTGCCAAAGGCCCGCAATCAGAATGCCGAAAATCGCAATCTCGGCGTTGTAGAGCGGGTCGAAAGTGAACGTCTCCCAGCCCCAGCCGCGGACGATGTTCTGAACACCGAACTCGGGGTTCAATATCCACTGCCACACCAGGCCCGTAACCACAAAGCTGAGAGCATATGGATAAAGAATGACTGTGCGGATCGTATTCTCAAAACGGATTTTCTGATCAAGAAGCGCGGCTAAAATGAAGCCAATCACAAACACCAAGATCAGCATCGAAAACCCGTAAATCGCCAGATTTTCAATTGAGATCATCCATTTTCTGGTGTCCCACAACCGCTCGTACTGGTCGAGTCCGACCCACTTGAGACGCGGCAAAAGGCCTGAACCGGTGAAGCTGTAAACGATAGTCCAAGCTGTTCCGCCGACAAACACAAAAAGCGCGGTCACGATCATTGGGATCGCTGCAATCTTTGCTGATTTGTTGCGAAATAACTGATTTGGGCGTGTAGAAGCCATCTGCTTCCCCCCTTTGCCAATCAGAGATCCGTAGATGTCGGCCTGCCACTCACAGCAGGCCGACACGCGATGGTTTGCTTACTCAGCGCGCTCGATAATCTTCACGAAGTCCACCTGCGCATCTGCAGCACTGATAGAAGCGTCCGCAAAAAACTCGGTGAAGAGCGTGTTGATCTGGTTCGTCGTGTCCGACGTGAGCAGCATGTTGGTGTCAGGCAACAGTGCGCCATCCGCCAGCAGGGCGAGGCCCTTCTGCATGCAGTCATTGGCCGAGGAAAGGTCGATATCGCCTCGTACCGGCAGCGAGCCCTTCTTCAGATTGAACGCAACTTGAGTTTCTGGCTTCAGCATCAACGCGGCCAGTTCGGACTGTGCAGCAATCTGCGCGTCATCAGACAGAACCGGGAAGTAGAACGCGTCGCCGCCTGTTCCCAGAAGTTCGGTCACGCCGAGACCCGGCAGACAGCTATAGTCTTCGCCTGCGACTTGCTCGGCAACGGCAAATTCGCCCTGTGCCCAGTCGCCCATGATCTGACCACCGGCTTGTCCGGTGATGACCAGGTTGGTCGCGTCATTCCAGTTCTGAACTGTGGACGTTGACGACATGTCGCGGGCGTCAGCTGCCGCCGAAAAGACACGTGCAACTTCCGCGCCAGCCGCAACTTCGGCATTTTTGTCGCCGTAAACTGACAGATAGATTTCGCTTGGGACCAGTGCTGCAAACATCACGTTGAACGCGCCGGATTGCTGCCAGCCCTGCTGACCCATCGCCAGCGGCGTCTTTCCGGCATCTGCCAATGCTTGCGATGCCGCAACGAATTCATCCCAGTTCGTAGGGACACTCACGCCCACATCTTCATATGCTTTGTGCGAAACCCATAGCCACTGCCATGAGTGGATGTTCACAGGCGCGCAATAGATGCGACCGTCAACGGTGCACGCATTGAGAAGCGTGGATGGGTTTACGATGTCCTTCCAACCCTCAGCTTCTGCAATATCAGTGATGTCGCGCAGCAGCCCTGCTTCGATCAGCTCTTCTGCCTGACGTCCGTGGTTAAATTGAAAGGCGCCCATCGGGTCACCACCAGTTAAACGGCTCACCATGACAGCACGCGCGGACTCGCCGCCTGCGATCGCAGCATCAACCCAAGTGTTGCCGGTGGCGTCAAAGGCTGCCGCAAACTCTTGGACCGCAGCGGCTTCACCACCAGACGTCCACCAGTGCATCACCTCCAGTTCAGTGGCAGATGCGCTGGACGCGGCCACTATTGCGGTCGCTGCAAGTAATTTGGAAGTTCGATTCATGTTTGTTCCTCCCTATGACTGAATCGTTTCAGAAATTTCTATATCGATTTAGTTTCTGCTTGCAAGCATTTTCTGTTAGTGCCTAAACTGGGGTGTGCTCTGGCACTGACAAACGATACATATGGCGAAAGAAATGAAGTGCGTCCTGCAGCCCTTGCTGCCTAGATGCTTGGAGTGGCCGGATGAAACGCATCGCGTCCGAAATGGCAAAGGCAAACGACGACGATATTCGTCGGCTGGTGGATTCCAGTGAAACGCCTACGCTCAAAACCATATCGAGAATTAGCGGAATGGCTGTCGCGACGGTGTCGCGCGCCCTGAGCGATGCGCCAGATATCGGAAACGACACCAAGGACCTTGTTCAAAGAATTGCACGAATTATCGGATATGTTCCGAACCGCGCCGGGGTGCGCCTGCGAACCGGCCGCACGAACGTGATCACGCTCGTCCTTCCTGCCGAGGGCGACGTGATGACCAACGCCGCAAAGCTGACAAGCTCAATCGCCGGCGAATTGCGCAACACGCAGTTTCACCTCAATATTCTGCCGTGGTTTCCTGACGAGGATCCTTTGCGGCCCATAAAATACATCGTTGAAACCCATTCATCCGATGCCGTCATTTTCAACATGACCGAACCAGAGGACGCCCGCGTTGCATATCTCCTGGAGAAAAACTTCCCTTTTGCCACGCATGGGCGGACGAACTGGTGCGAAAAGCATGCCTACTATGACTACGACAACACAGCCTTCATAAGCGATGCGTTGAAACGGCTGAAAACCCGCGGGCGCGAAAACGTCCTCGCCGTCCTGCCTCCGTTGAGCCAATATTATGCACAAGACATGGTGCGAGGTCTGGAACAATACGCCGGTCCCCTTAGCATCCGTTACCACATCTCAAAAAACGTCAACAGCGACCAACCATCGGACGACATACGCCATTGGGTGACCCGCAGGCTTAAGCAGTCCCCCGAGATCGACGCGATTATCTGCTCGTCGTCGAAAGGAGCCATCGCGGCCATCGTTGCCGTTGAGAAGCAAGGTCGCGTTCTAGGTGGAGATATTGACGTCTACACCAAGGAAGTCGCACCAATTCTCAAAACGTTCCGTGAAAACATCATTGTCGAGCTTGAAGATGTTGGAGATGCGGGGCGCTTTTTGGCTAAGGCCGTCAAACAGCAGCTCCAGCATCCGGACCAAAAGTTGATGCAACATCTGTTTGTTCCCGGCGGAATGTCGGCTTGAGAGACAATTTTCATAGACAGTGACGGGCCGTCACAAGTCAATGCGCTAAGATGTTAACAGACTTTTACCAATTTGAGCTCACGCTCAAATTTGAGAGACGCACCCAATCGGACTGGTTGGCCAATGGCGGTCTTGTCCCGCAACTGAGACATCGAGAGTGGGCGCAGCGGAACAAGCCGGACCTCATCTCGGCCAGCGATAACCGTCAATTCCGCCAAATGGCCAAGGGTCTCAACTGGGCGCGTTGAATGCCAAATTGAACAGTCCATCCCGATCAGATGACAAAAAAAGTTGACGTGGCGTAAGATACTCTGAAACGCGCTTTCACCACAGAATATCAGGGAGGACTATCATGCATTATTTTTCAACAACGGCAGCCATTTCCGCAGGACTTCTGATCGGTTCGCTCGCGGCAGCACAGGACGTCGTCTGGACGCTCGAAGGCCTCGAAGCACCCGAGAGCGCGCACTTTGACGAGGCGCGAGACGCTCTCTACGTCTCCAACATCAACGGCGAGCCAACAGCCAAGGACGGCAACGGATACATCTCTCGGGTTAGTCCCAACGGACAGATGCTGGAGGCGAAATGGGTCACCGGGCTGGACGCACCCAAGGGGTTGGTAAGCGACGGCGCCACCCTTTACGTGAGCGATATCGACCGACTGGTCGCTATCGATATTGAAGCAGGTGAAATTTCCGGGACATGGCCTGCCGAAGGTGCGATCGTTTCTCAACGACACGGCGCTCGATGCAGCGGGCCGGGTCTATGTCTCGGACATGATCGCCCAAAAGATCCATGTTCTGGCTGACGGCGATTTCTCTGTGCTCGCGGAAGGCGATGTGCTCCAGCACCCCAACGGTCTCAGCATGCGTGATGGCCAGCTGCTCGTCGCACCATGGGGCCTCGATTTACAGCAAGATTTCACCACGAAGACAGGTGGGCATCTTATAACTGTGGACGTCGAAACCGGTAGTGTCGCACCCTTGGGGTCGGGCGATCCCGTAGGGAACCTTGACGGGCTAGAACCAGACGGCGACGGCAATTGGATTGTGTCGGACTGGATCGCCGGGGCCGTCTACCGCATCGCCGATGATGGGAACAAAGAGTTACTTCTCAACCTCGACATGGGCAGCGCTGACCTCGAATACATTCCCGATCAGTCCCTGTTAATTGTGCCGATGATGCTCAACAACACGCTTGTTGCCTACCGGATAGAGCAGGCTCTTCTAGGCGGGCACTTTTTGTCAACCGGCGAACTGAAAAGACAGGGGCACCATT
>NZ_JBVCWP010000163.1:0-9133 GCF_057460485.1 Boseongicola sp. | reverse complement strand
GGGTTTGCGCCCGACCTGCAGGCCGGCAAGCCCGAGATTCTCGCCAATCCCAAAGGCCGCGAATGGTACGAGGGATACGTGGCTGGCGGTGAAGCGGCGGGCAAAAGCGCGTTCGATCTCATTACTAACTTCGCGCAGATGACGTTACCGGAAGACATCGTCGAGTCTTACAGCCCCGGTGCCGATGCCTTCTCCTATGTGTGGGAGGACATCGTCGAGGCGGCCGAGCGTCACAACGATCCTGGCAAGTTCACCGCATTTATCGGCTTCGAGTGGACCTCTGTTCCGAAGGGGTTCAACCTCCACCGCAACGTGATGCTCCGTGATGGCGCGGTGCGTGCGCTGCAGATGGTGCCTCCGACCACGCAGCCGCCCAAGGGCGATACGAATCCGCAAATGCTATATGAGTGGCTCGAGACCTATCAGGACAAGACGGGCGGCCGTGCCATCGCCTTCGCCCATAACGGTAATCTTTCCAATGGCTGGATGTTCCCGACGGACAAGACGTATCACGGCGGAAACGTCGACAAGGAGTATGTGGAACGCCGCGCCAAGTGGGAGCCTCACTACGAACTCACGCAGATCAAGGGCGACGGTGAAGCCCATCCGGCGTTAAGCCCCGAGGACGAGTTCGCCGATTATGAGAACTGGGATGTTGGCAATCTCGACCTGACCGAGCTGAAGAAGCCGGAGATGCTAAAGGGTGAGTACGCCCGCGAGGCGTTGAAGCAGGGTCTTGCGCTCGAAGAAAAGTTCGGCGTGAACCCTTACAAGTTCGGCTTTGGGGGGGCGACCGATAGCCATACGTCTCTAGCGACAGCCGAGGAAGACAACTTCTTTGGCAAGTCCGTGAGCGTGGAGCCGTCACCGACCCGCATCGAACATCCCTTCATTGCCAGCGACCTTGGCCGGATCGAAGGCCACAAGCTTGTCGCCTCTGGCTACACGGCTGTCTGGGCGGAAGAGAACACACGCAAAGCCATCTTCGATGCGATGAAACGGAAGGAAACCTACGCCACGACGGGGCCCCGCATAGCCGTACGATTGTTTGGCGGATGGGACTTTAACGAAGACGACCTGCGTTCGCGCGCGCCCGCAATAACTGGATACAAGAAGGGCGTTCCCATGGGCGGGGACCTGCGTGAGCGTCAAGGCGATGCGGCGCCGAGCTTTCTAGTTTATGCCTTGCGCGATCCTATTGGCGCCAATCTCGACCGTGTCCAAATCGTGAAGGGCTGGCTCGATGCCGATGGTGAGCTGAAGGAAAAAGTCTACGATGTTGCTTGGTCTGAAGGCCGGAAGCCAGGCGCCGACGGAAAGCTCCCAGCAGTTGGCAATACCGTCGATCTTGAGACGGCGACCTGGGAAAATAAGATCGGCGCCTCTGAACTTTCAGCGGTCTGGACCGACGCGGACTTTGATCCCGAAGAGCGTGCCTTTTACTACGCACGCGTTCTGGAAATCCCAACGCCGCGCTGGGTCGTCTACGACAAGGTCCGGTTCGACATTGAGTTGCCGAAAGACGCGCAGCAGGTCCACCAGGAGCGTGCCTACACGTCTCCCATTTGGTACACGCCGAAGGGGTAAGGGAAGGATAGATCGGCTTGCGGTCAGTGGCCGGGCATGATGAGTGACCGTCAATGAAGACCAAACCATCAATTTTGAACGAATCAAGAGTGAAGGGAAGAGGAACATGAAAACGATAGTCCGACGGTTACTGAGCCTCGCTGCGAGCGTCGTCGGCGTAGCAGCTCTGACCCTAACGGTGGGTTTTGGAGCATATTCATCAGCAAGGGCAGACGAGGCCGATGCGAAGAAACTCCTCAAGGCCATGTCTGATTATGTGGCAGCGCAGAAGGCCATATCCTTTGACTTCGATACTATCCTCGAGGTTGTGACCAAGGATGACCAAAAACTCGCACTAGCAAGCTCAGGAACCGTCCTCCTCAATCGCCCTGGTAAGATTCGTGCCACCAGGGCAGGTGGCCACGCTGACGTTGAGATGCTGTTTGATGGCACGACGCTGACGTTACTTGGCAAGAATGCAAACCTCTACACGCAGATAAATACACCCGGTTCGATTGACGAGCTTGTCGAAGTACTGCGGGAAAAATATAAGAGGCCACTTCCGGCCGCGGACCTCCTCATGGCGAATGTCTACGATCAGCTTATGACTGATGTGACGGACGTTAAGGATCTCGGTAGCGGCGTGATTGGTGGGGTTGAGTGTGACTACCTTGCATTCCGGAAGAAACACCTAGATTGGCAGATATGGATCGCTCAAGGGGATAAGCCCTATCCGTGTCGCTACGTTGTTACATCCAAGGACAGGCCCCATTCACCGCAATACAGCGTCCAGATCAGCAACTGGAAAACGGGCAATGCAGTGGCGTCGGATGATTTCGGGTTCATGAATGCATCCAAGGCCACTGAGGTCGACATCAAGGACCTTAAGGGCATGAGTGTCTTTCCTGATAATTTCAAAATGGGAGCAGCCCAATGAGCATGTTGAAGAGGTCAGGAATCGCAATTGGGATCGGGATAGTCACATTTGCTGCCCTCCACATTAGCAGTGGGCCGTCTTCATTATTGAAGGCCGACTGGCTCATCTCGCCCGCGGAAGCAAGAGTCGGGCGTCCACTTACGCCGGTTAGCGTTGCAGGCGTAGGGCGGCGGACTGCGCGGCGTTGCGCGAATGGTACCTACAACTGCTAGCAGACAACAAGCGAGACAAACTGCTCACCAATGATGACGGGTCGATTGACATTTTCTTCGGACCAGAAGCACCTGAAGGGAAAGAAGCCAACTGGATACAGACAGTGCCCAACAAAGGGTGGTTCGCCCTGTTGCGGCTCTATAGCCCAACCGAAGCGTGGTTCGACAAGACCTGGCGACCGGGCGAAATTGAGCTAGTTGAGTAACGGCTCGGCTTACGAGGCGAACTGCGGCCACGCCTTGGAGGTCGCAGTCGTCCGCTTTTTCTGGAGCTCTCGCCACAGCTCATGTCCCTCACGAGAGCGCTCGCCAATGCCCGCAAAGATCGACAATCTAGTCGACGTCCTGCGGGAAAAATACAATAGGCCGCTGCCTGCCGCAGATTTGCTGATGTCAAATAGCTACGATGAACTGATGGCCGACGTCACTGACGTGAAGGATCTGGGCAGCGGCGTGATCAACGGCGTTGAGTGCGATTACCTCGCTTTCCGGAAGAAGAAAATCGATTTCCAGATCCGGATCGCTCAGGGAGCGCGTCCCTATCCTTGCCGGTATGCCATCACCTCCAAGGATATTCCCCTTTCGCCGCAATACAGCATCCAGATCAGCGATTGGAAGACCGGAGCTGAAGTCGCCGCGGACGACTTTGGCTTTAAGAATGCAACGAAAGCCAAAAAGGTCGACGTGAAGGACCTCAAAGGCATGAGCGCCTTGCCAGATCATTTCAAAAAAGGAGCGACTCAATGAGAGTGCTAAAGAAAGCAGGAATCGTAATTGGCTTCGGGATTGTCACACTTGGCGCACTCCATATCACCAGCCCGTCGCCAATGTCCGAGTTCGACGGTCTCATTTCTACTGCTGAAGCCAGAGTCGGGCGTCCGCTTACGCCAGTTAGCGTTGCAGGCGTAGGCCGACGCACTGCGCGGCGGTGCGCGAACGGTACCTACAACTGCTAGCAGACAATAAGCGCCGCGATGGGAACCGCTCAGATCACAACAATGTCTATTTGTGTCACTTTGCTGACCTCAATCGTTAGGCCAGGAATGTCGGCGCTACGTCTTTGGAATGGAGGGATCCGATGAAAGCTGCCTATTTTGCAGCATACATTATGGCGTTTGTCTTTATCGCCGGAGAAACTCTCAGGAGGGGGCTGAGCTACCTTTCTGTGAATGCGACGACGATGGTCGAGGACTACATTTGTGGCGCGTTGTTGCTATCGGCCGCGATTTTTTGGTATCAGCAGCGGCCATTGGCACCGAAACTCATGGCTGTGGCCTGGGCGTATGCCACAGGCGGCATGTTCGTGCCGTTCTTTGCGCATCTTGAGGCGTTTTTGCGGGACACGACCTTTCGCCCGGATCATCCCCATGAGGACGTCAATTCGATTGTCCTCAAAGGTGTCATCTGGGCGATTTGCCTCGTATTCTTGATCATCTCGTTGCGCAGCGACGATTCCGAATTTCAGGCGGCGCAAAGCCGGGCCGTTTGAGGGCTTGGCCGCGCATTGGAGAGGAGACGACATGACAACATTTAGAGCATTGCTTGCGGCGGCGCTTTTTCCGTTTCTGTTATTGAGCCCGCCCGCCTCGGCCGAAGACCCGACACCGGGCTACAATACCAAGATCCCCGAAGGTCTGCTGACGCCGGACAAATACCCCACACGCGTCGGCGACATCGAGTTCTTCGACGGCATCCCTACGGCCGCGACCGCTGAGGCGCTCTATAATCACCTCGACTACATTCGCGGCGTGGAGACCTTTCTCAACGGTATGCCAGCGGCTTCCCTGGAAGCAATTCGCCGCAGCCAGGAGGTCGACGGTGAGACGCACTCCTATCAGGTCCGGATCTTCGACCAACTAATGGACAGCAATCCGCTGTTCCTCACCGGCAACACCGATACGGTGTATCTCAGTGCCGTTCTCAATCTCAAAGAAGATGGACCAACGGTAATCGAGATCCCACCGGGAACCGGTCCGGGGACCGTCAACGATGCTTTCTTCCGCTTTGTGACCGACACGGGCCCTCCTGGTCCTGACAAAGGCAAGGGCGGCAAGTATCTGATCCTTCCGCCCGACTATGACGGGGAACTCGATCCTCCTGTCGGCGGCATGGAGGCGGAGGTCGACGGAGAGACATACTTTGTCTCCAAGTCGACCAGCTGGATCAATTGGTTCATCGCGCGGGGCTTCCTCAAGGATGGTAAGCCTGATTTTTCTAGCAAGCTTTTCCGCGACGGCATCAAGATCTATCCGCTCGCTAAAAAAGATAACCCGCCAGCGATGGAATTCTACAACGGATCGACCAAGGCATTTAACACCATCCATTCGACCGACTTTGACTTTTACAAAGAGCTTCATGCTGTGATCGATCGCGAGCCGGTCGAAATGCTCGACCCCGAGTTGCGCGGTCTATTTGCGTCGGTCGGAATTCAAAAGGGCAAGCCGTTTGATCCGGACCTCCGGATGAAGAATATCCTGATCAAATCCGCCGAAGTGGGCAATGCGACGGCGCGAACGATGCTCTGGTATGAACGGAACCCGGAAGAACTCCTCTACGAAGGAAGCAATTGGAAGCGAGGATATCCGGGAGGTTCCTATGAGTTTCTCAAAGATGATGGAGAAGGCGGTCGGAACCTCGATGCGCGGTCGATGTTCTACTATTTTGCCACTGTCAATACGCCGGCAATGGCATGGAAATTGATTGGCAAGGGCTCGCAATATGCCTGGGGTGCTCTGGACGCTGACGGCGACTATCTGGACGGAAGCAAGACATACAGATTGAACCTTCCCAAGGACGCTCCCGCCAAACAGTTCATCTCGATAGTTCTTTATGATCCTCAGACCCGTTCCCAACTTCAGACGAGCCAGCCGTTCCCCAGCTACAACAGCGAGAAGCACAAGGGCAAGGTTGCGGTTAACGAGGACGGTTCGGTGGACCTCTACTTTGGCCCGGAGGCACCTGAGGGGAAGGAAGAAAACTGGATCGAGACAGTTCCGGGTAAGGGCTTTTTTGCGATCTTGCGCCTCTATAGCCCAACCGAACCCTGGTTCGAAAAGACGTGGCGGCCTGGCGATATCGAACTCGTCGAGTAACGGTTCACTTTCCGGGGGCGATCCACAATCGCTCCCGGAAAGTCCATTCGGACCTGCGAACGCCCGCTCCTGGCACTTAACAGACATCGGTTCAGTGGGGAGGGATATCCGCTAACTGGCTCATGCGGACCCTCAGACAGGAATGGGTGTAAGAGTCAATTCTCGGTGGCCTCAAGACCCGCCGTCGCACGTGTTTGGAGCCCTGAACGCTCTGCGCCAAGTGCTAAGAATCTGCCTCAGAGGACGGCATAGCCGAGGTGGAAATAACGCTGGTCTGCCCGCGATGGCGGTCATTTTGCTAATGCTCACCAACTTGCCCCCCGACAATTCACATGGTTTGAGTTGAGGATCGTTGTCCTCTTCTGCACGCTAGTCTTGGCGCCGATCGGAGCGGTACTGAAATTTCTTCAAGAGAATTGCTGAGCCAACCCGCATTGAATTCAGCTCAACAATTCGGCGAGCGACATAAGACTGTCGCTCGCCGAATATGCGTGACTCGATTTGTCGAGCGAAGAGCGGACGGGCTAGCCGCAACAGATCATCACCCGCTGCGCACCTACGCTTAGCGCTTCTTCAGAGTTACGCTCGCGTTGCCCTTGTTGCTTTTGAACGACACCGTTTGTACCGAGCCCCTCACGGTGACAGTCATGCGTCCTGAGACGGCGTGCTTTGCACTAGCGAACTGGCCCACATATGTGTTCGCGCCAATTTGCCGCAATTGTCCCGCCTGCCGAATTTGCTTTGCGGACGTGGACGTGCACTTCACGTTGACACCAACGAGCTTGCCGCCTTGTGGGCTATAGGTCATGCGGCAACTCACCTTCTCCTTCGCGCCATCGTTGGGAACGGCGGTGCCGCTGCCGCTCCACGTTCCACTTAGCGAGCCGGCGGCCGCGCCTTCGATCGAGACGAGAAGGGCGAGTGTCGCCAATGCCAAAAGCCGGAGCGACGTTTTCATATAAGCCTCCTAGGTTTGCTTGCTGTGGCCCAGATTGCTCTGGAGCCCGGTCTGCCCGGACCGAGTATAGACCGATCCCCAGGGCTCTTTAAACAGCCCCCGAAACCACGGGCAGGGCCTGATTAGCTTGAAATCTTGCAATAATCGTGACGTGATCAGGGGGCGCTGTCGGGTTCGGTTTCGCGCTCGCGTTTATCGTCCCTACCTCGCTTTGCCCGGCGTTGTTCCGCGAAGGCAATGGTCGCCGGAAGCACAAGCAGGTCGCCGAAGAAGGCCGTCACCAAGAGGATGATCGTGACCGTGCCGAACAAGCGCAGGTTCGGCAGTTCGCTGAGGAGGGTGGCCCCGAAGCCGGCAATCAACACCGCAGTACCGACGACGATAATCGGTCCGATGGTCCTGATCGTCTCCGCCAAAGCGGGTTTGACGTCTTGGGCCTTCGACCGAAGGTGCTTGTAGTAGTTGAGAATGTGAATGGTGCTGTCGACGGATATGCCAAAGCCGATGGTGAACGCGACCACGGCGGTGAATTGCAAACCCACGCCGGACAGATAGAGCGCCGCGCCGGCAACGGCGATGGGCAGGAGATTGGGCAAGATACTGTAGAGGCCGGCACGCACTGACCGGAAGACAAGTCCAATAAGTATGATGTTCAGGACGATGGCTATGAGCAGGCTCCTGTTGAGCTGAGCGATCATCTCATGGCTGGCGTGGGCGGAGACCACGGCCGTGCCTGTCGCCACGAAGCCGACATCGGGATAGGCCGCGCGTAACTCCGTTAGCTGGCGCTCCAAGTTTTCCACAACCGGCAGAAGCTCGACGGCATCGACGCCCGGGAAGTAGCCGGTCACGAGCGCGGATTTGTGCTCCGGGGACAGGATGCGCGCCAGCATCGGCGACTCCGCCTCCTTCAACAAGTTGAACACCTTGCCCTTTTCTAGCCCGCCCTCGGCCGCCCAGGCCTGGATGCCGTACAGGGACGTTACGCCCGTCACCAGCGGCAACGACGCCACCGCCTTGTGCACCTTCTCGACCACCTCGAGCGTCTCGGCCGACTCGATGTCATGATCAGGCGGCCACTGAATAAGCACGAGCATCCTCTCGGTGCCGCCAAGGCGTTCATCGATCGTGCCCATGGCGCCATACGCTACGCTGTCTTCGGGCAAATACTCGCGGTACTGATAGCTTGGACTGATCGAGGCATAGAGCGCACCGGCGCAGGCAGCCAGCAGAATGCCGCCCGCAAGGACCGCGCCAGGTCTGCTCAAGGTGAAGCTGCCCATTCGAGCACAGGCGCGGCTCGCGATGTCGAAGATGAGATTGACATTGCGGTCCGTCGCCGGGTTCGGGCCAAACCGTCCAAGAACCAAATAGGCCGCTGCCGGTAAAATCGTGATGGTCGCGAGAAAGGCAATAAAAGTCCCGATCGCCGCGGTGAGACCGAAGCCTGAGACAAGCGAATGCGGCACGAGCGTGAGAGACAACAGCGCGATCGCAGTCGTGGTCGAGGCAAGGACGCAGGCAGGGCCGATTTCGGTGACAGCCGCGGCGATGGCATCGCGGAGGTCGGCGCCGTCCGCCAGGTTGCGTCTTATGCCGAACAGCAAATGCAAGGCGCTTGCGACCACAAGCACGATCACGAGAGCCGGCACGACACCCGTCAAGACATTGAATTCTTGTCCGCGCAGCTGCGTCGTTCCCACCAGCCATACGACGGCTATGACGGCCGGTATGCCGGCGAGCGTGGCGTAGACGAAGCTGCGGAAGAACAGCCAACTGACCAGGAAGGAAAAGGCGAAGCCGACCGCAATGAATGTCCGCTGGTCGCGGATCAGCGCGGAGACGATGTCGATGCGCAGCAGGGCTATGCCAGTGGGCTGAACATGCACATCGGAACCGGCAAGTACCGTGTCTACGACGCCGTTCAACTCGCCGGCAATTTGCCGAAGACCTTCGACGCCAGACTGCGGTTCGATGGAAATGGTGAAGAGGCCGGTCTTTGCGTCGTCGGAAAGCAGCGTTCCCGACACCAGCGGGTTGCGCAGAACCGCCTCACGGATTTCCGGAAGTTCGTCGTCCTTCAGCTCGAAGGGGAACACAGGGTTGCTCCGGCCCTCGGCGTCAGGCGGATGGCGGGCTGAAAACATTGACAAGACGTCGCGGACGCCATCGACGAAGCCGAGTTCCAGATGCAGGTCCCGCAAGCGTTCGAGATTTTCGCGCGTGAGAAGATCGTCGGACTGAAGCAACAGCAGAATGTCCCCGGCGCTTTGAGGGTACTGCTCCTCGAGCATCACGAGATTGACGAAGTCGGGGCTGTCGGAGCGGAAGATTTCGCGGACGTCGCTGGAGAACTGGATCTTGCTCC
>NZ_JBVCWP010000162.1:0-9167 GCF_057460485.1 Boseongicola sp. | reverse complement strand
GGCTAAGATCATCAGCAAAATTAATAAGCGCCCCAGAAAATGCCTTGGCTTCAAGACGCCAAACCAGCTATTCCTAGGCCATAACCAGCATGTTGCACTGGCGAGTTGAATCCGCGAACTTAAACAGCGCTTTAATTTTGAACATAGCGGAGGCTAGGATTTGAAGCTACTTTTTGAAATTGAAGAGTATCGTCGCCGTGTTGCCCAGGTCAAAGAGGCGATGCGTGCCAAGGGTATCGAAGTGTTGCTGATTTCGAACCCTGCCAATCAATTCTACGTCACTGGTTATGATGGATGGTCTTTTTACACACCTCAGATGGTTGTTGTTTCGTTAGATGCAGAGGAACCAATTTGGTTTGGCCGCAAAATGGATGCAGTTGGCGCAAAGCTTACGGCGTTTATGGGGGACGAAAATATCATCGCATATCCCGATAAATATGTTGGCACCCCTGATCTTCATCCGATGGTATATCTAGTTGAAGTCCTGAAGAATAAGGGCTGGCATAAAGGAAGAGTTGCTGCAGAACAGGACGACTACTACTACACCGCAAAATGGAACCGTATTTTGACCAATGGGCTTGGGCAAGGGGAATTCGTTGATGGGTTTCTTCTGGTAAACCATGTGCGGATGACAAAATCGGCGCAAGAGATCGAATATATGAGGCAGGCGGGCCAAATCGCGACACTGGCAATGGACAGCGCCCGCAAACTAGTGCGCCCCGGGGTTCGCCAATGTGATGTGATGGCAGAAATCTATCGTGTGACGACGTCTGGAACCCCCGAGTTTGGTGGCACCTTTCCGTGCAAGCCGCCAAACGCGATGGTCGGCGAAGCGGCTTCTGCGCCGCATTTGAGCTGGACAGATGCTCCGCTTGAAGAAGGTGAAGTTTTCTACATCGAAATGGGTGGCGTCCGGCATCGCTATCACACACCGCTTTCACGCTGTGTCTATGTTGGC
Organism: Boseongicola sp.; assembly: GCF_057460485.1. Lineage (NCBI taxonomy): Bacteria > Pseudomonadati > Pseudomonadota > Alphaproteobacteria > Rhodobacterales > Paracoccaceae > Boseongicola > Boseongicola sp. The sequence continues at coordinate 8,209 of NZ_JBVCWP010000162.1, read as the reverse complement.
AAGCCCCCTAAAGAGCTGGTCGACACCACAGCAGTCATTCGCGAAGGGCTGGAAGCTGCACTTGATGTGGTCAAGCCGGGAGTTGAATGTCAGGAGATGGCAAAAGCATGGGAAAAGGTGATCTCGAAGCAGGGCATCGAAAAGGATAGCCGGATTGGTTATCCGGTGGGCATTGGTTTTCCACCAACTTGGGGCGAACTCACTTGTTCGCTACGTGCAGGTGACACAACAGTGATGGAAGAGAATATGACATTCCATTGTATTCCGGCACTTTGGCTCGAAAAGTTCGGCCTGGTTGTCAGTGAAACATTTTTGGTGACCAAAAGCGGCGCGAACACGTTTTCCGACTGCCCGCGCGAGTTGCTGACGAGTTGACATAGCGGAGCATGTAGTGGGAGCTAATGTGAGAGATTTCATCTACCCGCTTTCCACTTTACTGGTCGTGACCGTGCTTTGGTAGGCTGCTATCTACTTATTCAATGTCCCGGCAGTGTCAGATTAAACGGATCTGCTCGTTCTATCGCCGCCCTGAGCGTTTAAGCTCGGACATAATTTCTTTGTTTGTTTAATGATCACCAAACAAAGTGCCGCGAAAGCGGCCGAAATTCCTCTCTAAACTCTGACAGATGAGTTTAATCTGACAGTCCAGTTTTTTATCATCATCCGAAGTTAGACAGATGCCCTGCCCGTCTTAATCAAGCGTCCTCTAACAGCACCCTTTGCGTCTAAAATCGCGCTCGCGGATCATCAAAATCAACCGCAAAGCGACGCGGCATGAGTCCGGACTGGAACCACGTCAGAAAGCTGTGGATCGAGTATACAGGTAGCCCCGTTTGGAGCCGGATATCAGCCGCATACGGAACCATATTCGTGCATTCCAAAATAATTGCTCCGGTCTGTGGATGCATGCGCGTCAGAGTGGCCGCCGCATCCAGCAAATCAGTGCGGCATGCGGCGAAATCAATCTCTTGCTCATCGCCTAAAACAGCGCGGGTGAATTCTTGACCGGCGTCTGTTCCAACCACCGGTGTGTCGGCCGGCACACCTGCGGCCTGCAGATGCGCACGCCCTAGGGTCGCCTCGGAAATCGTAAGGATTGAGACATGGCGTCCGGGCGGCAACGTAGCTTGTACCATCGGTGCCTGCATCAACGCAGAGGTTGCCACAGGAACACCTAAAGCCGCTGCCATTTCATCCTGCAACAACGCCAGAAACCCGCAGTTGGTCGCAATCCCGTCGCATCCCATATCGACAAGATCACGCCCAGCGGCGATGAAATCATCCATACGCTCGGTCGGGTCGCCACGCACGATATTGTCTGGCGTGGCACCGCGGACAACACGATAGTGGACTGGAAATGGCCAACTCAGTGCATTGCCAATATCGCCAGGGATCCGCGGGAATCGCGTTTCCAACATAAGAATGCCAATCGACGCGCCGTAAACCGTTTTGCCTCCAAGTGTCTTTGTCATCTTCAGCCTGCTTGGACATAGATATGGGAAAATGCGTCTCGAACCGAATGTGTGGCGTCTTTTTTGCGGGTCTCTATGTGACATCGGAGCGCGGACGAGCTTGCCTTCAAATCGCGCGCGATCATGCCCGCGAGGATCACACGATACGCCGCCGTGCGCCCTTGCGCACTGTCGTGGATCTTCAGGCCGATCATTCGGACATACCGGATGCACCCCGTGATATTGGCCAGCATCTGCTCCAACTCTGCATCGCGAGACAGGCGTACAAGCGCCACGTGGAACGCTTCATCCGCCTCCGGAATCCGCAGCCTGTTATTGGTTCGATCATAAAGCGGTTCTGCCGCATCAAGGTTGGCGACAAGCTCGGCGAACTGATCTTCGCTGGCGCGCGCCACCGCGTTGCCGCGCACTCAATGGCGGCGCGGGCTTGGTACAAATCAAGAATGCGCTCGGGTGTAAGGGACCGGCAAAAGAACCCCTGCCCCCCAGTGACCCTCAAATACCCTTCAGATACGAGCCGGTTCAACGCCTCTCGCAATGGCGTGCGGCTGACCGAGACAAGGCCCGCCATCTCACCCTCGCGGATACGCTCATCTGGCTTGATTTTAATCTCAACCGCCATCCGGCGCAGTTGCGCAGCCAGACGGTCTACATTTTTTTCGGGCATGGCAGTTCCAGTTGGACGGCTTTGGTGGCACCGTGAAAGATCAGCTTGAGTTATGTAAGATATATTAGCCTGTATACAGAAAGTAATACTTCCCTGCAAAGGACCTCTCCCATGTCGAACCAAATGAATGGCGCCGATGCGCTTGTGGAAATGCTCAAGGCTCATGGCGTGCGGCATGTGTTTGGGTTGTGTGGCGATACCTCGCTGCCGTTCTACGATGCGATGAGGTCGATCGGCAAAGACATCCGCCATGTCCTGACCCGCGACGAGCGTTCCGCGACCTATATGGCCGATGGCTATGCCCGCGTGACGGGGCGTCCCGGCGTCGCCGAAGGGCCGTCAGGTGGTGGGGCAACTTATATTCTGCCAGGTCTGATAGAAGCGTCGGAAAGCTCATATGCTGTGTTGGGCATCACCACCGATATCTCTGTTGGAACGTATGGGAAGTATCCGTTAACCGAGGTAGATCAAAACGCGTTGATGCGGCCACTTACCAAATGGAACACCGTCATTGTCCAAGCCGCGCATATTCCCCGTATGGTTCGCACTGCTTTCCGCGCGATGACCACAGGGCGGTCGGGGGCGGCGCATATTGGTCTACCCTATGACATCCAATATGACCCGGTAGACCCGGCTGACATATGGGCCGACCCCAAACACCAAAGCTTTCCTGCATATCCACAAGGGCCAGAACCGGGAGCGGCCGAGGAGGCGATTGACGTGATACTGTCGGCCAAATCACCTCTGATAGTTTGTGGTGGTGGCGTCGTGATCGCAGGGGCGATGAATGAGTTGGCGCGGCTCGCCAACAGGCTCGACATTCCAGTTGCGACGTCGATTTCTGGGCAGGGATCGCTGGCGGACACTCACCCGCAATCCCTAGGTGTCGTTGGTTCAAACGGTGGCACAGATGAGACATGGGAGGCGATGGAAGCCGCAGATCTGGTGATTTTCATGGGCTGTCGTGCAGGGTCCACCACAACTGCCCGGTGGGAGGCGCCCAAACCCGGTGCGCGGATCGTGCATTTTGATACTGACCCGATGGTGATCGGCGCGAATTACCCGACGGAAGTTGGCGTGGTGGGAGATCTGCGCTTATCATTGGCTGCAGTGAATGCAGCGCTTGATGCGCGGGGGCTAGGTGGGACGACCTTTGGCGGCGCCAAAGCTGTAGCCGACATCAAAGCGCGGAAATTTGCCCGGTTCCAATACCTGGCAGACAGCACCGAGGCCCCAATCCGCCCTGAACGCGTAGTCGCAACCCTCAGTCGATTATTGCCTGAAGACGCCACAATCGTCTCGGACCCGGGCACCAGCTGCCCTTATTTTTCCGCCTATTACCAACAGGCGCGGTCCGGTCGGTTCTTCATTACAAATCGCGCCCATGGGGCACTTGGGTACTCCATGTCGGCGTCGCTTGGCGCATGGTTCGGACGGCCCGAATCGAAGACCGTCGCATTGATGGGCGACGGGTCTTTCGGGTTCACCTGTGGAGAGTTGGAAACGGTAACGCGTGTGCGGGCAAATATCACCTACGTGGTCTTTTCCAACGCGAACTTTGGATGGATTAAAGCCAGTCAGATGGCTGACAAGGGCGCCCGGTATTATAACGTCGATTTCAATCGCGTCGATCACGCCGCCGTTGCTGCGGCCTACGGCGTGAAATCCTGGCGCGTGGAGGACCCCACCACACTGCATGCGGTTCTGAAAGACGCGATCGACCACGATGGCCCGACGCTGGTCGACGTGATCGCCCAACCGCTGGAAGAGTCCGCCGCACCGGTGCGCCGTTGGATGGGCTGACCCGCTACTTCGCCGCCAGATCAAGCGTGGCCCGATATTGCTCAAGCTCCTCCAGTAGCAGGTCCAGAAATTCTTGCCCCAAGGCTGACAAGGGCCGGTCGCGCGAAGTGATGACCATCATATCCATCATGATCTGTGGACGGAATGGCCGGACGACGACCCCGCCGGCTTCATCAAAATTTAGGGTAAACGGATCAAGGAGCGCAACGCCTATGCCTTCCTTCACAAAGCTCAGCTTGTTCTTGAACAGGTGTGTGTGGATCCGCGTGCGCCAAGGAACGTCAGCATTTTGAAACGCCTCGCGTGTGCGGCGGTGCGTCATATGATCGGGGCCCATGACGATGAAGGGCTCGCCTTCTAAAAGCTCTGGGGTCAGGACATCGTACCTGGCCAGCGGGTTTTCAGGGTGCATCGCCAAAAGTGTTTCGACACTAAAAGGGTAGTGCTCGAAGGCGTCATACAGCAGTGGCATTTCGCACACACCAATCTCGAAAAGGCCCGCCATCACCCATTCCTGTATCTTCGAGGAATATTGCGACTGGAAAGAGATCGACATATCGAGCCGACCCTGCGCGAAGCGTGCTATCAGTTTGGGTATGAACCCGAATGACATGGCGTGTTGCGACGCGACCTGTAGCTGACCACCCTGCTTGTTCTGCAAGTCAACCACGGCTTGCGACACGTGATCGATGCCGCGCACGACGGTATCGACCTCCTGATATAAAACCCCAGCCTCGGGCGTCGGGATCAAGCGGCCCTTGACGCGCGCGAAAAGCTTGAAGCGGGTTTCACGTTCCAGCTGGGCCAACAGGTTCGAAATGCCGGGTTGCGAGATGCCCAAAAGGGCGCCGGCCCCTGTGACGGTGCCGGTTTCATAAATCGCGTGGAAGGCTTGCAGCTGCCGAAATCGAATAGACATGGAATAAGGGTATCATTTCTTGTGATGGATGCATCACAATTCCGTATTTGAAATGATGCCACCCTCTAGGCACGGTGGACCGGCTAAGGGGAGCACATGTCGGAATTAGATCAAAGGGTGACAGGTTTCGCACTTTGGCATCTTTCGGTGCCAGTCAGCGCTCGGCGGGATCACGGTATTGGATCGGTCGAACATGCGGTTGATTTGGTAGTGCTGCGACTGACATCCGAAGGTGGTGTGAAGGGCTACGGAGAGGCGTCGCCCTGGGTTGTGTTCACAGGTTCGGCCGAAGCGACATTTGCCGCTCTTGATCGCTATATGCGCCCATTGGTTTTGGGACGCCGTGTCGGGGATCACGCTTCGATCATGGCGGATGTCCAAGTGGCTGTCGCACATTGCACCGAGGCAAAGGCGGCGTTGGATACAGCACTGTTCGACCTGAGGGCCCGGATCGCAGGCGTACCCGTCTGGGCGCTGCTTGGCGGGCGGTTCCGAGACCGAATTCCGCTGTCTTGTTCGATCGCAAATCCCGATTTCGATAAGGATCTCCAGCTGATGTCGCGGCTAAGCGAGGATGGTGTGCGCATCATTAAGCTGAAAACCGGCTTCAAGGACCATGCGTTTGACATCATGCGATTGGAACGCCTGCGTCAGGATTTTGCTGATTTTGAGATTCGCGTCGATTACAATCAGGGCCTGCATCAGGACGTGGCGCTGGCCTGTGTCCGCGATGTGGCGCAGTTTCAGCCGACCTTTATCGAACAACCCGTCAAGGCGCATCTGCGCGATCTGATGGCGCGGATTCGCGACAGTATTGATGTGCCGCTGTTGGCTGACGAAAGTGTGTTTGGGCCCGAAGATATGCTGCAGGCAATGGGTCAGGGATTGGCTGACGGCGTATCCATCAAGATTATGAAATCAGGCGGGCTGACCCGGGCGCAGACGGTAGCGCGGATGGCCCATGCAGGCGGATGGTCGGCTTATGGGGGCGACATGTTTGAGAGCGGATTGGCGCATCTGGCAGGCGCCCACATGATCGCGGCAACGCCAGAGATCACTCTTGGCTGCGAGTTCTACCAAGCCAGCTACTTCCTGACGGACGACATTCTAGCAAACCCATTCCCCGTTGAAGATGGGAAAGTGGTGGTGCCGGATAGCCCTGGACTTGGCGTTGATGTGAACCCGCTCGCACTGGAGCGTTTCTCGGTCAACCGCGCCGGGCTCGCGGCATGAGCGCAAAACCTCATACAATCGTGATTGGCGCGGGTATCGTTGGTGTCTCAACCGCAATCTGGCTGCGCCGCGCTGGTATCGAAGTGACATTGATCGACCGGGGCGCCCCAGGTCAGGGGACATCTTACGGAAATGCGGGTGTTCTGGCCAATTGCTCAATGGTTCCTGTGACTGTCCCCGGTCTGATCCGCAAAGGGCCAAGATACGCGCTTGATCCAAATTTTCCGCTGTTCCTGCGCTGGTCCTATTTACCAAGATTGCTGCCTTGGCTGGTGAAATATCTGGGGCATGCCAATGACGCGGACACCCGTCGAATTGCCCATGGACTAACACCAATCGTGTCTGACGGCGTTGAGCAGCACCACGCACTAGCCGATGGCACCAAAGCTGCGGATTGGATCGTCGATAGCGACTATACGTTTGCCTATGCCGACCGCGCCGCGTTTGAGGCTGACCGCTATGTCTGGGGCCTGCGGCGTGAGGCGGGGTTCGAGCCTGACTTGATCGAAGGTGGCGCGGCACGCGACTATGAGCCGAACTTGGGTCCCGCTGTGGGCTGCCTAGCGGTGATGAAAGATCACGGGTTTATCCGTGATCCAGGGGGATATGTTTCTGCATTAGCTGTGGAATTTCAGAATCTTGGCGGCATGTTGCGTCAAGCTGAGGTCAAGGATTTTTCGTTCACAGATGGCAAAGTCAGTGCGGTCGAAACCACTACGGGCCCGATCTCCTGCAGCGACGTCGTTCTAGCCACGGGCGTGTGGTCGAAACCACTGATGAAGAGGCTCGGCCTAACGATCCCGCTGGAAACCGAGCGTGGCTACCACGTCGTCTTTGAGGGCGCAGATGGTGGTCCCGCTATGCCGATCATGGTGGCCGCCGGTAAATTTGTGGCAACGCCGATGGCTGCCGGCCTAAGATGTGCAGGTGTGGTTGAATTTGGCGGGCTAAAGGCTGGACCTTCAGCCGCTCCCTTTGCGCTGTTGCGCAAAGAAGTGAAGAAAGCCTTTCCCAATCTGCGTGCTAAAGGCGAGATTGAGTGGCAAGGCCACCGCCCGGCCCCAGCTGACAGTCTGCCACTGATCGGGCAAGTCAGTGGTACGGGCGTATATGTAGGGTTTGGCCATCACCATATCGGCTTGACCGGAGGACCAAAAACTGGGCGCCTTATTGCACAGATGATGACTGGCCACCGCCCCAATATGGACATGGCCCCTTACGACCCCGCGCGTTTTGCGCGGGCCTAACCAACAAAAGACCAAAAAGTCAGCAAGGAGAAAAAAATGAAGATGTTGAAACTGACAGTCGCAACTGCGGCAGTTGCTGTCGCGGCGCCTGTATTCGCCGATACGTGGGATATGCCGATGGCTTATTCCGGATCGAACTTCCATTCGGTCACAGGCGCGGAGTTCGCTCAATGTGTGACGACAGGCACAGGCGGCGACATTGAGATTGTGACCCATCCGTCCGGCTCGCTTTTCGCCGGCGCGGATATCAAACGCGCGATCCAGACTGGTCAGGTCCCGATTGGCGAGCGCTTGCTGTCGGGCCACCAGAACGAAGATGCGCTTTTTGGGTTTGACTCGATCCCATTCCTTGTCGGGTCTTTCGACGAACATGCGATGCTCTGGGAGGCCGCAGAGCCAACCATTTCCGAGCTGTTGGAAAGCCAGAACCTGCACCTCCTCTATTCGGTGCCGTGGCCGCCGCAGGGCCTCTATTTTAACCAAGAGGTGAACACCGTCGCTGATATGGCCGGCATCCGCTTCCGTTCGTACAACAACGCGACCAACCGACTGGCCGAGCTGACCGGCATGCTGCCGGTGACCATCGAAGCAGCTGAGATTAGTCAGGCTTTTGCAACTGGTGTCGCCTCGTCGATGGTTTCGTCCGGGTCCACAGGTTATGACCGCCGCGTTTGGGAGAGCCTGAGCCACTTCTACGAAGTCGATGCATGGTTGCCGCGCAACTATGTGATGGTGAACGCTGATGTCTGGACCGACACGTCCGAGGCTAACCAGAACATCATCCGTGGCTGTGCCGGGATCGCCGAATATGCAGGCACTTGGCGCGCGCGTGAATATACTGGCTTTACCCTGCAGGGCCTGCGTGACG
>NZ_JBVCWP010000161.1:0-9176 GCF_057460485.1 Boseongicola sp. | reverse complement strand
CTTGGCTATCCGGGCGCCTGCCAGGGTGCCGACTTCTGAGATCGCGACACTCTATGGATTGTCAGAAAACCATCTTTCCAAAGTCGCAACGAGACTTGCGCGCGAGGGTTTTGTGAATTCCGAGCGAGGGCGTAGCGGCGGTCTCACGCTTGCGCGTCCGGCGAAAGATATCCTTGTGGGTGACGTTGTGCGCGCCATGAAGCGCAATGACCCGGTGGTCGAGTGTTTCGGGACCGACAAGTCCTGTCTTATCCTACCTGCCTGCGGGTTGCGCGAACCTCTGGCGCGGGCTCAGGAGGCATTCTTTGCCACATTGGATCGCTATACACTCGCTGACGTGACCCGATCGCGAACGGCACTTGCGGCATTGCTGGTTGCGTAACTGATCAACTGACTTTCAGCTTCTGGCACGTTGGGATGAATGTGAGCGCCAAACACCTATTGCGACAGGGGCCTCATGCAGTCACGCCGTGTGGCACCTGACCCAACGCGTCGCGCAGAACATCAACCCCGACCCCATCGCAATGCACGCGCTCTGACAGCACGCGGCGCCATGCGCGCGCGCCCGGACGCCCCTGAAACAGCCCCAGCATATGCCTCGACACGTTATGCAGGCGACCTCCGGAAGCAATGTGGGCTTCGATGTATGGCACCATGGCTTCGACCAGATCATGCCGAGTATCGAAAGGATCAACCGCGCCAAAAATCGTGCTATCAGCGCGCGAAAGCGTGTCCCAAGCCGTGTGGTACGCCGCGCGGCCGATCATCACGCCGTCAAGCCCCCTCGCAAGGTGATCTTGGGCCTGGTCAAGCCCTTCGATGCCACCGTTGATGGATATATGGAGGTCCGGAAAGGCCGCTTTCATCGCGTGGACAAGGTCATAATCCAAAGGTGGGATGTCGCGGTTTTCCTTTGGGCTTAGGCCCTGAAGCCAGGCTTTGCGGGCATGGATCGCCACGCGGGTCACGCCGACTTCGCGGATGCGTGAAAGGAACTCCGGAAGCACCGTTTCCGGAGTCTGCTCGTCGACACCGATGCGGCATTTGACCGTGACGGGCACGTCCACGGCCTCGATCATGGCGCCAACGCATGTTGCCACAAGATCGGGCGAATTCATCAAAACAGCGCCGAACGCGCCCGACTGTACACGGTCCGAAGGACAGCCGACATTAAGGTTTATCTCGTCATAACCCTCGCCTGCCCCGATTCGCGCGGCTTGCGCCAGTTCAGCCGAATCAGAGCCACCAAGTTGCAGCGCCACAGGGTGTTCGGCGGCATGGTAAGTCAGAAGATGGGTGGCCCCCCCCCGCACCAGCGCAGGCGCTGTGACCATTTCGGTATAAAGCAGCGTGTGGCGGCTCAGCAGACGATGGAGATACCGGCAATGACGATCCGTCCAATCCATCATTGGCGCGACAGACAGGCGGGCGGCCTTTTCGATAGGGATGGCGGTCATACCGGTGTCTCTCTTGTCGCGCGATTGCTTTCAGGGGCGATGTAGTCGCCCTTGCGCGAAAATGGAAGGCAAGGCGCGTCAGGCGCGGCGCGCACCGTCCTGCCGATCAAGAGTAGCCTCGAATTCAGATTGCGAAATGTCCGCCATAATCGCCTGTTTCATCGCGGCTTTTTGGGTCAGCGGTGCAAGCCCTGCCACGGGCGGGTCGCGATCAAGGTTGGTGGGAAAGGAATATCCCTCGGCCGTAGCCGATAGCACCGCATCAAGGGCGGCTTCGTTGATCTCGCCCGTTTGCCAGGCCCGCGACAGGACTGGAAACAGCGTTTTGCACATCCTAGTGCGGTCGATGGTTTCCATCGCGCGACCGAAAGGTGACGAGATTTGTAAAAGGTTCACCATGCGGCGGACGTCCGCGGTCGTGTTCGCGCCCGCGGCGTGAAACAGCGCCGGGCTGAAGAAGATAGCGTCGCCTTTTGCCAAGGGAAGCTGGACGTGGGCTTCCTCGAAATGGGCGCGGAAATCGTCGCGTCGCCAGGCGGCATATCCCGGACGATAGGTCTGCGAGAAAGGCAATAGCTTCGTCGGCCCGCTTTCAATTGAAATGTCGCAATGCGCGATGCCACCCTGAAGCGTCATCAAGGGCGAAAGATCATGGACATGAGCGGGGTATGTGGCGCTAATTTCGGCCGACTGAAAACCAAGGTGGTAGTCACGATGCGCCTGTTGCGGCTGGCCACCGGGATGCACCAGATTCACCTGCGCGGTCATCTGATAATTGGGGCCAAGCCACGCCTCGCACGCCGCATCAATGGCGGCACTTGCGTGGTAGTGTGCAAAGACCTGCGGAGCGGCTTCGCACAACTTTTGCAGTGAATTCCAGATGCGATCGTTCGAGCCCGCGGCTGCAAAGTGGTCGGCCCCTCCGCCTGCCCCGGCTTTTTCGGCCGCGATAACGTCGTTGAAAACAGCCGTTGCCGCATCAATTGCTGCAAGGTCAGTGCAGGCGGATTTCAGAACGAACACGCCAGGTCCACTGAGCAGGATTTTGGCCCATTCCACCATCAGGACGCGGCGTTGCTCTGGTTCGGCCAGCATCTCTTTAAGGCGATTCATGTCGTAGAGCGGCACTTTTTTGGGCGCGCCGCTGGCATGTGGGATGTCGGTCATATCAACCACGCGCGCAGTGATTGCCTTGAACTCGATCAAATCGCAAAGTTCTGCGGCGTAAAATCCGGTGGAGCGGTCAGTAGGCTCGTTCATGATCGTGTATCCTTCTGTATCGTGAACCAAGCATACGCCCACCGCTCCTTGATTTCTCCCAAAAAAACCATCAAGAAACCATCAATGACGCATCGCTTTCCGATCAAAGAAATCGCTCGCCAATCGGGGCTTGGCCCCGCAACCGTCGATCGTGTTTTGAACGACCGAGCCAACGTAAGTCCGCAGACACGAAACCGCGTGCGGGTGGCGATGGACGAACTTGCGCGGCAGGAACAACAGCTTACAGCCCGCGGACGGCGCTTGTTCGTCGATGTTGTCGTCGAGGCGCCACAGCGATTTGCGAACGTGGTTCGGGATGCCGCAGAATCCGTTTTGCCAAGCATCGGGATCGGTGTGTTTCGTCCGCGTTTTCAGATGTATGACTTGATGGGCGACGCCGAAATGGCATCCTGCCTCCACAGCATCGCGCGCCGTGGCAGTCAGGGCGTCTGCCTTAAAGCACGTGATGTACCGAGTGTGCGCGACGCGATTGACCGCCTTGTCGGGAAGGGCATTCCGGTCATCACACTGGTGACGGATGTCCGAGATTGCCGCCGTCACGCCTATGCAGGGCTCGACAATGCCAACGCGGGGCGCACCGCCGCCTATCTCCTAGGTAATACCAGGCGCGGAACCAAGGGCACAGTGATTACAACGCGCAGCCAAGAAGCGTTTTCGGGAGAAGCTGAGCGGTTCCATTCGTTTCGCGAAACGCTCGCCCGACTTTGTCCAGACCTTCACGTGATAGACGTCAGCGGAAGCGGTGGTCTTTCGCGCACAATGCCCGAACATCTTGATTCTGCCGTATCTCAGACATCTCAACTTGCAGGTGTTTACAGCATGGGTGGAGCAAACGCGGCCACTTTGGAGGTACTGCGCCAAAACGGTATCGAAAACCTGCCCTATATCGCCCATGATCTGGACGCCGAGAACCGCGCGCTTCTTGCCGATGGAAAACTAAGCTTTGTGCTGCACCATGATCTGACCAGTGATTTTCGACAGATTTTCATGGCGATCGCGGGACTGCACGGGCTTGGTCCCCGGCCAGAAGAGCGGCTGATCAGCGACATCCAGATCGTGACGCCCTTCAATCAGCCGCAGTCGCTTTGAGGTTCACTTTCAGTCGGCGTCCCGTTGGGCAATCCAGTCGTGCGCCGGGTCGTTTTCAAAGCGCCATTTGCGCAAAGGACCTGCCATGACGTTCAGATAGTACATCTCATAACCCTATGGTGCGGCGCAGGGGTGGTGACCTTTGGGGACAAGGACCACGTCGCCATTTTGCACGGCCATCGTCTCATCAAGGCTACCGTCTTCGGTGTAGACCCGCTGCACGCCGAACCCCTGTGCGGGGTTCAGGCGGTGGTAATAGGTTTCTTCGAGATACGTCATGCGTGGGAGGTCGTCTTCGTCATGCCTGTGGCTTGGGTAAGACGACCAGTTGCCGGGCGGTGTGAAGACTTCTGTAACAAGAAGGCTGCCGGCGACGTCACGGGCCTCCATTGCGATGTTGTTGATGAAGCGCTGGTTTTGACCTTTACCACGGGGGGTGAGTTCGATGCCCTCGGGACCAAGCCTTTGAACGGGATAGTCACCTTTGGCGGGCGCCGTGCACACCGCCAACACACAATCTGTCGTGGCCGTGGCAGTCCAAATCGTATCGCCGGGCGCATAAACACAATGCGGTGGTGTTTTTTCGAAAACTGAGATGCGGTCGCCCATCTCGCCGAAGTCGGCGTCACCAACAGTCAGCGTCGCGCGGCCCTCCACCAAAACGAGGATCGCCTCAAGGTCAAGGGTTGACCCTGAAGCGATCTCCCCGGGAGAGAGATGGTAGAGCGCGAAGCCGACATAGCCCCAGCCCGCACTTTTTGGTGTAATGGAGTGGACCTTACCAGAGGTTCCAATCGGTTTGACCAGAAGTTTACTCACACCAGGCCGCCGATCGGGCCTAGCCGCTCCGGCCGCATCATTGCTTCGGGCCCTCGGGTGTAAATCTTCTTAAACTGTTTCTCTTCCATCTCTTTCCTATCCTGTCCCCACTATCCGTCGGTATCTCAAATTAAATGCGAGAACTAGGGGCTGTTGACGTTCGGGATTCCAAATCACCTGATGTCCAAAATGGCAACCTTGCGAGCCTTCGGTTTTCAACAAGCGCAGACCCAGATGTTCAGGCGCTTTCAAGCATAATTCGTGACATAGATCAGATGCAACAACAGGGTACTTTGCAGGTCTGGCCACGGCCACCTATCCCGGAGTTTTCTGACATCGTGTCCATACTTGGCGATGAAATCCACTTCATGCTTCAAGGTCAAAACTCGATCAGTGCCGCGCTGGCCACGTCACAAGACCGCAAGTTTAAGGCAGTGGAGTGCCAGAGTTTCCGCAATGGCTGTGGTACATTCTTTTTTTCCCCAAAAACTGGGTGTGACTTCGTGTTGAAAGCACAAGGCACAATGGCTCTCGGGCAGCACTTGCACCAGAAGATACGCCGCCGTCCGCCCTGGGGTTTCAGTGTCCAGACCAACGTACGCGATCCTGGTTGACGCCGGGATGTCCGCGACCCGCTTACACCGGAATGGCCCCATCGGTCAGATCATCGATGGCACGCCCGCTGGCAGGCAAATCGCGCGCCGTCTCGCAGACGTCTTGGCTTAAGCGCTTGGCGATCCTGGCCAACGCAGACAGGATCTCGGAAGACTTCAGCGAAGCATCGGACCAGGCAACCGCAAGACAAAGGTCGGAAATAAAAAACCGCCACGAAACGTGGCGATGTTCATACGCTGTCAGAATAGGCTCAGACCGTACCGCCAAGGCTACCTTCCAGCGTGGCCAGCTCTTGTCCACCAGCCATCAGATCTTGAAGCTCGTCTGGCGTGATCTGGCCGCGTTGAGCCGTGCCCAGTGTCTTACCCCTGTTCAAAACAGTGAACCGATCGCCAACCGCCAGCGCGTGACGTACATTGTGGGTGATGAACACCACGGCGATGCCATTTTTTCGTACTCGATCAACGGTAGCCAAAACATTAGAGGTCTGCCGCACGCCAAGTGCCGAGGTCGGTTCATCAAGGATCAGCACCTTGGCTCCGAAATGCACTGCCCGCGCGATGGCCACCGTTTGGCGTTCCCCGCCCGACAAAGTGCCAACGGCCTGATCCGGGCCGCGCAGATTGATACCCATCTTCTTCATCTCTGACATCGTCACTTCGTTCGCCACTTCATGGTCAAAGACTGAGATCGGGCCAATCCTTCTCGTAGGTTCATTGCCCATGAAAAAATTGCGTGACACCGACATGAGCGGAATCATCGCAAGGTCCTGATAAACCGTAGCGATACCGGCTGAGATGGAATCTCGCGGCCGCTCGAAATGCATCGATTTGCCTTCGAAAAAGATCTCACCTTTGGTGGGTTTGTGAACACCCGACATGGTCTTGATGAACGTTGACTTTCCAGCACCGTTGTCGCCCAAAAGGCAATGGCATTCGCCGGGGTAAACCTCGAGTGACACCCCGGCCAGTGCGATGACCGATCCAAAGTGCTTCTCGATGTTTTTCATCTGAACGATGGGTGCATGTTCCGTGTTCATCTTACTTCTCCCCAGTAATTGCGCGTCGGATATAGGTATTCAAGATGACAGCCAGCAGCAGAATAACTCCCAGGAAAACCCGGAACAGAGAGCTCTCAACCCCGGCAAAGAACAGACCCTGCTGGACCACACCAAAGATCAGAGCACCGAGTGCCGCGCCGATAACCGAACCATACCCGCCGGTGAGCAATGCGCCGCCAATAACCACGGAAATGATCGCTTCAAACTCTTTAAGCAGGCCTCGATCAGCCCCGGCAGACCCGAACTCCATCACCTGACACGTGGCAAAGACTACGGCGCAAAACGCGGTAAACATGAACATCAGGATTTTGACACGGTTCACTGGGACACCAGTGTAGCGTGCGGCTTGCGCGTCGCCGCCGGCGGCAAAAATCCAATTCCCGAACTTGGTGCGGGTCAGGAGGAAATGACCAAAAATGACTAGAACGATGGCCCAAACAATCAGCATCGGGATGCCATCAACAACCGGCTGCCCTTCGCGAGTGCCACGGCTGAAGGTTTCTATCCAGCCATTTTCACCCATCCACTGGAACAATCCTGTAAAGACCTTGCCTCCGAAAAACGGCGCAAGCCAGTCGCCCGCAGCTTCTTCGCGCAATCCACCGATTATGGTCTTGCGGGTCGTCGCGATGGCCGCAAAAATTGTGACGCCGCGCAGGATAAACAGGAATGCAAGCGTTACGATGAAGCTAGGCAGTCCGGTCTTGACAACCAACCACCCGTTCAGCGCCCCGATGGCAACGCAAATGATGAATGTGAAGATGATTGCCATCCACATCGGAAGGCCCGCGCTAGTTGTTAGCAAGGCAATCGACATGCCAGCAAAACCGATCATTGATCCGACCGAAAGATCAAACTCTCCCGCGATCATGAGGAGACAGGCGCCAACCGCGATGATCATGAATTGAGCCGACACGATCGACCAGTTCATCACACCTGCCGGCGAGAACATGCCAGAGTCAAATGCTGTCAGCAGAAAAAAGACAAAGACCAGAATTGCACCGCAAATGCCGCCCAATTCCGGTCGCATAAGAGACTTGCGGAAACCAGATATTTCCTTGACTCGCTCATCATCTTCGGGGGGAGCGGAAGCTTCCGACATCTTGATACCTCTCTGGGGCAAATGAAAATGGGCGACCGAATGCACGGTCGCCCAGTAGTTGGTCAGTTCTTAGCGGAACTCGCCAGCCATATCGGCAACGGCATCAATTGTGTCTTTGGTCACAAAGCCAGGGCCAGAGTTGATGTTGTGCGGTACCAAAAGACCATACCGGTTATAGTTGGTCAGCAGAACTATCGGTAGGTAGCCTTGGAAGAACGGCTGCTGGTCGATGGCCCAAGAAATGATGTCTTCCTTGATACCCGTGGCGATTTCAGCGCTCAGGTCGAATGTGCCGAAATAGATGTCACCGGCCATGCCGTTCTCTTTCAACGCATTGATTGTAGGAGCAGCAGAGGTCGGGCCAAGCGTCAGGACAGCGCCCGTATCGGGGTTAGCAGACAGATAGGCAAGAACCTTGTTCTTGATTTCAGCCGGGTCTTGACCGGAATCGATCATCTGGTTGCCCAGATCGGCGCCGATTGCATCCGCAAAACCCTGGCAACGCTCAACCGATGCACCATTTGTGATGTAGTGGTTAACACATAGAAAGGACTTCACGCCCGCTTTCGCTGCGCGCATACCGGCTGCGTTACCTGCATCATACTCAGGCTGGCCGATGTGCATCAGCGCGCCCATCGATGCGGATTGCTCGTGCGTGCCCGAGTTCACTGTTATGACAGGAATACCCTGATCTACTGCATCACGAATCGGGCCGGAAAGTGCATCGAAGTCGGCAATGCTGACGATGATACCGTCGGGGCCGGAGGCCGCCGCTTGCTCAACAATACGGGCCATATCACCGATATCGCCGGTTGGCGGATTGCGATACTCGACCGTTACGCCCAATTGACCTTCAGCAACGCCAAGCGCAGTCTTGATTGTATTCCACCAGCTGTCAGAGTCCGGCGCGTGGCTGACGAAAACATATCTCTCGCCGTCCGCCGAAGCTGTGGATGCAGCCATCAGTGGCGCCGCCGCCATAGCGGTCGCAAATGCGACCTTCTTCATAAATGATCTCATATTTTTTCCTCCCAAGTTAGCCAGTTGTCTGGCGTAAAAGCGGCTTACGTACGCCCCTTCATCAAAATTTAACACATCCCCAGTATTTTGCAATCGGTTGCAAATGAAGACAATAAAATGCATCAATTGCGCGCAGTATGTAGAGATAGGCTGCGTTTCGCGCGCTGCACAACGACCGAGATGTCCAAATTGGAGATTTTCCTACCATGGCGATAACATTGAAAGATGTCGCCGAGCGGGCGGGCGTATCACGCTCGGCCGTGTCACGGACGTTCACCGAGGGCGCGTCAGTTTCAGCCAAGACGCGGCGCAAGGTTGAAAAAGCCGCAAGCGAGCTTGGGTACAGCCCGAACGCACTCGCATCATCCCTGACGACGGGGCGCACGAAGCTTATCGGACTTGTCTCAAACAACTTCCATAACCCGTTCTTCTTGCAGGTCTTTGACCTGTTTACCAGGCTCTTGCAGGAACGCGGACTACGCCCGCTTTTAGTCAATCTGACGGATCAAACCGACCCTGAAGCCACGTTGCGATTACTGCGCCAGTATTCCGTCGATGGAGTCATCGTAGCCTCCTCAACACTGTCCCCTGAATTCGCGCTGGCCTTTCAGGAAGCCAGCGTTCCGGTGGTGCATTCCTTTGGCCGCATCGCAGCTAGCCCGCGCGTAAATGTGGTCGGAATAGACAACGTAGAATGCGGTCGGATGGCTGCGCGCACGCTGATCGCGCGCGG
>NZ_JBVCWP010000160.1:0-9205 GCF_057460485.1 Boseongicola sp. | reverse complement strand
TCGACCTGCCGTAGCGACAGCGGATAGCGGAGGTACATCATCACCGTGAGGCGGATCACCTGGGGCGAGCTGTTGAAATAACGGAAGGGATTGTGCATCACGGGAGGCTAAGAAACCTCGCCAGGAGGCTCGAGCCAATTTACTCTGACAATGCCGTGTTGTCACATCCCGCGTCCCTACTTGCCTTTCGTGCCTCCCTCGCGCACACCCGCCAGGAACTTGCTCAACTCCACCGGGAAGGGGAAGACGATGGTCGAGCTCTTCTCTCCGGCGATGACATTTAGCGTGCTGAGATAGCGCAGCTGCATCGCCTCCGGCTGCTTGGAGAGGATGTTGGCAGCTTCGAGCAGTTTCTGCGCCGCCTGCGCCTCGCCTTCGGCATTGATGATCTTGGCGCGCCTTTCGCGCTCAGCCTCTGCCTGGCGAGCAATGGCGCGCACCATGGTCTGGTCGATGTCGACATGCTTAATCTCGACATTGGCTACCTTGATGCCCCAGGCGTCGGTCTGCGCGTCGAGAATCTCCTGGATGTCACTATTGAGTTTGTCGCGCTCCGACAGCATCTCGTCGAGCTCGTGCTTGCCAAGCACCGAGCGGAGAGTCGTCTGTGCGAGTTCGCTCGTCGCCTGCATGAAGTCCTCAACCTGGATCGTGGCGCGCTCCGGATCGATCACCCGAAAATAGATCACCGCGTTGACCTGCACTGAGACATTGTCGCGGGAGATCACGTCTTGAGTCGGCACGTCGAGTACCCTCACTCTAAGATCGACGCGCACCATCTGTTGCACGAGGGGAATGAGGATGATGAGCCCGGGCCCTTTCACGCCGGTGAAGCGGCCGAGCGTAAAAATGACACCCCGCGTGTACTCGCGCAGGATCTTGATGGCTGCGGAAAGAAAGAGCAGGACAAGAACGCTAACCGCGAAATAGAAAATGAGATCGTAGAACATAACGGGGTTCTCCATTTAGCTCTCGTCGGTGGAGTCAGGCTCGACCTTGAGCACCAAGCCGTCCATGCCAGTCACGCGCACAAGCTGGCCCTTACTTAGCGGCGCCTCTGAGACTGCCCGCCAGCGCTCGCTATGGGCGAAGACGTGCCCCTTGCCGTCCTGCCAGTCTTGAACCTCGCCGCGCGCTCCGCTCATCTCCTCGATACCCGTGGCGATCCGGTGGCCGTGGGAAGAGATCGCCAGGCGCACCACAATTAGCGTCAAGACGAGGCTCATCACCGCAACCGCGCTGATGAGGGCCCAGGAGATCTGGAAACCCGGGGCCTCGGTGTCGACAAGAATGGCCGCGCCGAGCACAAAGGCCGCGGCACCACCAACACCGAGAATGCCGAAGGACGGCGTAAACGCTTCTGCGACCATCAGGCCCAGGCCAAGCACGATGAGACCGAGCCCTGCATAGTTCACCGGCAGCAGCGCAAAGGCATAAAGCCCAATGAGCAGGCAGATCGCGCCAATCGTGCCTGGCACCAGCGCGCCCGGATTCATAAATTCGAAGATCAGCCCATAGATGCCGATCATCATCAGGACGAGCGCAACATTGGGGTTGGTGATGGCAGAAAGTAGCCGCGTGCGCCAATCCGGCTCGATCTGCTCGATCTTGAGATCTTTCGTGTCTAGCGCGATCTCGGCTTTGCCGACCTTGACGGCGCGGCCATGCGCTTGACCCAAGAGATCGTCGATGTCGTCCGCGACGATATCGATGACGTTCTCCTTCAGCGCCTCGCTTGCAGGTAGGCTCGCCGCCTCGCGCACTGCCTTCTCCGCCCAATGGGCATTGCGGCCTCTAAGCTCTGCGAGCGAGCGGATATAGGCGACGGCATCATTGATGGCCTTGGCTTCCATCGGCTTCGCCGGGGGCAGGGTGTGCTTCTTGTCTGTATCTTTCTCCCCCTCCTCGGTCTTTTCGACCTTCTTGGCCTTCTCCTCATCCTTGTCGCCGCCAGGCAGCGGCAAACCGCTCCCGATCGTGACCGGCGTCGCGGCCCCGAGATTGGTGCCTGGCGTCATGGCCGCGATATGGCTCGCATAGAGGATATAGGTGCCAGCGCTTGCAGCGCGCGCGCCACTTGGATGCACATAGGTCGCCACCGGCACTGGAGAAGCAAGAATGGCGCGATTGATGTCGCGCATCGAGCTGTCGAGACCGCCCGGCGTGTCCATCCTCAAAATCACCAGGGACGCTCCGCTTTCGGCTGCGGCGCGGAGCCCGCGCTTGAAATAATCGGCCGTGGCCGGACCGATGGCTCCTTCGACCGGCATTACAAGTGCCGTTGGCTGGCCCGGCTGGTCTACGGCCCAAGCGGAAGCCGCCAGGAAAAAAACCGCAATTGCTGGGGCGAAGGCGGTGAAGAGAGCGCTATTTCTCTTCATTCGTGTTGGCCCGTGGTTCCACAGAGAAGGATCATAGCGGGGAGGCTGTCCTTTCCGAAAATTCCATCCGGTCTGGATTCGCATCGTAAGGCTGAATCATCGCATCATTGAGAGCGATGTTTGCGATCCTATACGCGCACGCCGATTTACACATGAGGCAAACGCGCCGCTCGTTCGCTGTTATGCGCCTTGGGGTTCCCTGCTCGTCTGCAAATTTTCCCTGCTTTGGCGGCTAGGGAGTTACGTTCGCAACCAATTGAATTTCCTCCCGAAAGCCGGAGCGCCTCGGTCATCTCGAGCCAGAAATCGGCCAAATTCCCTTTATTTTCCCAGTGATCAGGGAATCTGACAAGC
Source organism: Boseongicola sp. (assembly GCF_057460485.1). Taxonomy (NCBI): domain Bacteria; kingdom Pseudomonadati; phylum Pseudomonadota; class Alphaproteobacteria; order Rhodobacterales; family Paracoccaceae; genus Boseongicola; species Boseongicola sp. The sequence continues at coordinate 6,470 of NZ_JBVCWP010000160.1, read as the reverse complement.
GGAGAGGGATTCGCGGCAGACTGCCAGCACAGCCACCTAGTCGCGGGCTTTTTTCTCTCTCGGTAAGAGCCCATCGAATACCCCGGAAGAAGCTCAGAAATCAGCCACCAATTGGCTTCGGTTCTCTGGAAGCATAGCCCGAGAGACATGCGTCTTGGGGTAGAGTAGGGGACTCCTGGCGTTTTCTCTCTACAGGCCAGTTTCGGGATCCCAGTTTAGGAGTGTAGTCGATCGAGCCATATCGTGATGTCTGCGAATGACCCAAAGCAGACATCAGCAGGCACAAGTTCACCACTCACGATGCCGACGTGCCTCCTAACGCAACATGACCATTTCTTCACTCAACCTGGTTTTCGCCGGCACATGGGGCAGGTTCATTCCCTACAGTGGACTGCACCTTGTCACCATCTGCGTCTGCGTTTTGGCGGTCGCCTCCCTTGGTGGGATCGGCCGTGCCCTGTCCGACACCAGGAAAACAGACTTGCGGCGCGCGCTCGGTGTTTTCGCGATCGCGTATTGGGTCGTCTCCTACACCATGCTGTGGTACCGCGATGGGCTCGACCTCCCGTCCGGCCTACCGCTGCATATCTGCGAACTCAATAACCTGATCGCGCCGCTTGCGTTGCTCACCCTCAATCGCTGGCTCAGAGCGACGGCTTATTTTTGGACCTTTGCGCTTACCACCCAGGCCTTTATTCAGCCGACTCTGACGACTGGCCCGGCTGGCGCCTTCTTCTGGCTGTTCTGGGCGCAGCACACGATTGTCCTCGCCTGCGCCGTCTATGACCTCGCGGTGGTCGGCTTCCGGCCTAATTGGCAGGACCTCTGGCGCGTCTATGTGGTGAGCGCACTCTATCTCGCGATAGTCGTTCCCCTGAATCTCGAGTTTGGCACGAATTTTGGCTTTCTCGGCAATCCACCCCCAGCGAGAGTACCTCCCTTTATCGACGCGCTCGGTCCCTGGCCCTTGCGAGCACTTTTTGTCGTTGCTTTGGCAGCCGCGGGCTTTGCGATCTTGGTTCTACCATGGCGGGGGCGGACATTGAAATTGCACAAGTCGCCTGACCGGTAGCACATTGAATTTGCGAGGCAGACCTCAGTGCCGACGGTTAGTATGTCCGCTTTGAGGGGTTAGAGCGGACATCCCCACTCAACTTGCCGATGTTGGCCTTGGGCCTGCCAGGAGAGCCAGCCAGAGCAGAGAGATCTTAAGGTCGATACGCTTTCTTTCGCTTTGCGCATTGGAACGAAAGCTTGGAATTTATGTGCAACGAGAAACTCGGGTTTAGTCGTCGCAAATGAGCAATTCTATATCTCAGACACCCAACCACAATGCTCTTGGAGATGTCGCTTGCTCTGATATCAAGACGTTTAGTCCGAATGAGCTGTGGCAGATTGAGGCTGGCTCTGGTCCCTTCGTGGGCCTTGCCGTCCACGCTGGCCACGAGATGCGTTGCGACCTGCGATCAGCACTCAAAATCGACGATCAAACTCGCTTGAGAGAAGAGGATCCGTATACCGAGCGTATTGCGGCGCTTTGTGGCACGCATATTGTAACTTTCCGATCGCGCTTTGAGGTCGATCTGAATCGTAAAGCCAATGAAGCGATTTGCGTGCAGCCTGAGGATTGTTGGAACCTTCGTGTATGGAAACAAAATGACGGGCTCACCCAGACGATGTATCGCCGCTCACTGTTGGAACATGCAGCCTTCTACGAAATGCTAGGTGCGCTCTTAAGGGAAATTGAAGAGCGAGAAGGCCGCTTTCTTGTCCTCGATTGCCATAGCTATAATCACCGACGCGCTGGTCCCGACCAACAGCCGGCTGATCCAGAGCGCAATCCCGAAATTAATGTCGGCACAGGTAGTATGGACCGCGCTCATTGGGCGCCGCTTGTAGATCGATTTATGGAAAGCTTGCAAGAGGCAGATTATCTCGGGCGACATCTCGACGTTCGCGAGAATGTTAACTTCCGTGGACGTCAGCTCGCGCGTTTTGTTCATACGCATTTTCCTCATAGCGGCTGCTGCCTTGCTATTGAGGTAAAGAAGATTTTCATGGATGAATGGACCGGCGAGCTTGATGAGGCGGCTTTCGAGGCTCTGCTCGCGGCTTTTCGGGCGACACTCAATCGGATTGAGGGTGTTCCATGGACCCGCTGAATATCGATTCGGACGTGCTCAGAACGACCGACGAAATTGAGCAAATGGTCTTGAAGCTTAAATCCGGTAAGGTTCTGCGTAAGAGGCTTCCCGGCGGCGGACGTATCCATATAGATCGTCCACAGCCATTTATTTGTGTATATCGGCGTCCCGACACCAGATCGGATATGGGCACCGAGCAGCTCTTATTAGGGCAAGCATCTTATATTTTGAGCAGCGGATCCGAGGAGTATCAACCTCTTCTAAAAGCGCTCATCACCAGACTTTTAGATGTGATTGTGGAGGCTTATGGCGCCGTCCTCGTGCTCGAGCTTTGGTCTGCGCCAGATGGATTGCCCGCCGAGCCCAACGAACGGCCTGCTCCCGTGCGCTTCCGCATAGTTGCGGCACGTCATGGTGTGCCGGATGCGACAATTGAGTCGCTTGAACATTCGCTACTTGCAACAACACGCGATCGGGCAACCAAGATCGCGATTGATTATTGCTCAGGCGCAGCATCGCCTGGATTGCCACCATTACTCTCGAGTGAAGAGGAAGAGCAGCAGAGCGCTTATTTGGTAGGCCTGGAGGTTCCTCCAATCTATCGCGACCCGGAAGCGGGGAAGGTCATCCCGATCGAACTGAGGCTTTTCACGGGACGGCTCGGGCGGGCTCTCCGGCAGGCCTTCTTCACATTTGTGCATGCGCGAGCGCGCTATCGGCCAGCGCACTATCAGGAGCTGGGAAGAAGGGCGATGACCCGTGCCGTGTCCGTCGCGGATGAGGGCCTTGCCCAAGTTGGTGACTCGTTTGACCTGCTTCTTCACGCGACGCCGGTCAACACGGACGCGGCATATCAGCGATTCGTAGATGCCAGCTGCCAAGCCATCCCCGAGTTCCTTTATCGCCCACAGACGATTGATCCGGGCGCGCTGAAACTTGCGCTTTACAAAGTTCCGATCGAGCGAATCGAAGACCCGGCTCTGTACCATCTGTTTGCGGCCCAGCGCGACGAGTTTGATCGTATGATCACAATGATCGCCGATCGAGGCACACCGCAATTTCTTCTTGAAAGCCAGCAGGTTTTCGGTCGCCCCGACGAGCATCTTCTCGGTACAGCCAATCGCCTCCTCAAGACTCTCCAACCCGAAGCGCAGGGCGATGGCGGTCGGGTAGCCGATGCTAAACGCTTTGCCGGATTGGCCGAGCGCGAACTTGCCCGCTACCGCAAGGATTGGCCCGACCTTCCAGCGCGCGTTGAAATGCGTACTGACGTACCTGGTTTGATGGTGTCGCGCGGCCATTTCCTTGTTGGCCATTCTGCGAAGGTGTCCGAGACGCGTGTAGATGCAACGCTCCACCATGAAATCGGAACACATATCCTCACCTACTATAACGGCCTGCAGCAGCCGCTTTCGCAGTTCCATACGGGAATGCCGGGTTATGAGCAGACCCAAGAGGGTGTTGCCATGCTTTCGGAGTATCTATCGGGCGGATTGACCAGGCAGCGAATGCGTCTCCTTGCCGGACGCGTCGTGGCCGTCGACAGTGTGGTCGAGGGTGCAGACTTTCTTGAGACTTTCCGACTGCTTCACGACGCCCACGGTTTCGGCAGACGTGCCGCTTTCACCATCGCGATGCGGGTGCATCGAGGTGGCGGACTGACCAAGGATGTAGTCTATCTGCGCGGCCTAATTGGCATTCTCGATTATCTGGCCAAAGGCCACAGCTTTGATGACCTGTTGCTTGGCAAGGTCTCTCTTGAACATATTGATATTGTTGAGGAATTGCGCTGGCGCCAGGTTATCTCGCCGGGCCCGCTTAAGCCGCGCTATCTGGAAAAACCCGAAGCGCTCGAGCGATTAGCGGCGTTGCGGGAAGGGGTGGACCTACTGGCGCTTGTCGATCGAGGTGCGCCATGAGGCTCGGCTTCGTAATCAACGATCTTGCAACCGAATTGGTCAACTACACCACAACGCATCTCGCACTTGCGGCCCATCGAAGGGGGCACGAGGTCTGGTATGTTGAGGTCGGGCGTTTCGCATTGGCGCCGGATGGTCGCGTGCATGCTGATGCGCGCCGTCTTGCATCTCAACGACTCGCATCCGTAAGTGAGCTGATCGCGTCATTGAGGTCCGTTGAAACGGCCTGTCTAGACCTAACGGTCGATAAGCTTGACGCCCTGTTTCTGCGTAACGATCCTGCAGCTGATGCGTTGGATCGTCCTTGGGCGCAACTCGCTGGCGTGAACTTCGGACGTCTCGCTGAACAGGCCGGCGTCGTCGTCGTTAATAGCCCGGAGGGACTGTATCACGCGGTCAATAAGCTTTACTTGCAGTTCTTTCCCGCGGGAATTAGGCCGCGATGTCTCATAAGCCGCAATCCCGAGACGGTGAGGCAATTTATGGATGAGGTCGGCGGCAGCGTGGTAATCAAACCGCTCCGTGGGTCTGGCGGGCACAATGTGTTCCTTGTTCGTCGCGATGATTCCTACAATTTCAATCAGATGTTTGAGACCGTAAGTCGGGAGGGATATGTAATCGCGCAGGAGTTCCTTCCAGAGGCAGCCGATGGTGACACGCGACTTTTTCTCCTTGAAGGCGAGTTGTTGGAGGTAAACGGAGCGGTGGCCGCACTTCGAAGAGTGCCGGCAAAAGGTGATTTGCGAAGTAACATGGCTGCGGGTGGCCACGGCGAGCTCCCTGAGATCACCGATAAGATCCGCCGGATCGCCGAAGCAGCGCGGCCACAGTTGAAGTTAGATGGGATGTTTTTGGTTGGCCTTGATATCATCGGCGGCAAAATGGTGGAGGTCAACGTCTTTACTCCGGGTGGGCTTTGGACCGCCGGGCGCCTGGCAGGAGTTGATTTCGCGATCCCCATCGTAGAAGCACTCGAGCGGAGAGTGGTGGCGCAACGAGCTTGATGGTCTTTGTTTGGCATTGTCAGACAAATCCGAACGAGTCTGTGAAGTGCGCTGGTCTGAGGCGTTCAAGCCGCCAGCTGACGCCACTCGGCCAGGGCGGCAGAACGGTTCTGTTTGAAGATGTCGCGGCGGTTGAGGTGGCGGTCGTGGTTGAAGTGATTGTGGACTGATGCGTGAGCGGCGGCAAACTTCTGTAGGGTCCTTGCGGCCCTGAACCTCTGCATCGCTCGTTCTCGTCGTCGGAACGGCTGGTGTGAATTTTCAGCCCGATTGTTCAGCCAGCGACCGCACTCCTGACGCTCCACAATCCCAATGACCTTTAGCGCGGCGCCGTAAGATCGAAGCCGGTCCGTCACGATTGCGTTGGGCCGGCCATAGCGTTTCATCGCACGCTTCAAAAACTTCAACGCAGCCATGCGATCCCGGCGTTTTGTGGCAAAAACTTCGAGGACCTCGCCTTCGTGATCTACGGCGCGCCAGAGGTAATGCGTCTCTCCATTGATCCTGACGAAGACCTCGTCCAGGTGCCAGCGCCATTGCGAAAACGACCGATGATGAAGGCGTCGATTCCTGATCTCCGCGGCGAACATCGGACCGAAGCGAGTCCACCAGAACCGTATCGTCTCGTGGCAGAGGTCGATGCCGCGCTCGAACAGAATATCCTCGACCTGCCGTAGCGACAGCGGATAGCGGAGGTATATCATCACCGTGAGGCGGATCACCTGGGGCGAGCTGTTGAAATAACGGAAGGGATTGTGCATCACGGGAGGCTAAGAAACCTCGCCAGGAGGCTCAAGCCAATTTACTCTGACAATGCCGAAAGCAGACATCCTCGGCTTCCCAAATGGCATGCCGCGCCACTTCGCCAGCCCCCTGCAACTTACTCAACGGACCTGCTCGAAAGAAGATTGGCAGGCAGCTTGAGCACGGCGATGACGGGCAGGTGGTCACTGGCTCGGCGCGCTGCAGCGCTGCAGTGTACCTCGAGAGTCTCGACCGGCGCGCCGCGCGAGTAAATGCGGTCTAAAGCCAGGATCGGTCTCGCCGAGGGGAAAGACGCCGGCCAGCAGTGGTTGTGGTGAGCGCTGAGCTCGGCTTCCAAGGCCTGGGTGGCCTTTGAGCGACGCCAGGCATTCAGGTCCCCCATAAGCACCACCGGACCCCGGAGCTGCGGGTGGCTTAGGATGGAGCGTACCTGGCGCTGACGGGTGCGATCCCGCAACGCCAAGTGCGTCGCGACCACGGTCAGGGAGCGTTTGCCCAAGTCGAACTTTGCAGCCATCGCCGAGCGCCGTTCGAGACGCGAAAACGAGAGATCCAGAACAAATAGACTGGTGATGGGCCATCTCGACAAGATCGCGTTACCAAGCTCACCGCGCCGGTGCGTGCGCGGGACCACGAAT